>DNVL01000135.1 GCA_003507515.1 Legionella sp. | reverse complement strand
TCTATAAAAACTGCGGAATCGAGTATGCAGGATTACCGCGCCATTTTTCTGGATGTGGGTCTTGCACAGACAGCTCTTGGCCTTGATCTGGCCGGATGGTTTTTAAACCCGTTGCATGCATTCATTCTTATTCTATCCATGAGCGCGTGCACTCTTATCCATTGTATGCGATCGCTCATGTATTTGGCCTCGCACACCCAGAGGTTCAGCAGGCGTTCCAACAATTATTGAGTGTTTAATACCGCTTGGTTGTGGCTCCCTCCGCCTTTGGTCGCTGGCATGGTGTCGATGCTAAGCGCTGCCTGTTTTGGGTCTTTTTGAAGAAATGACCTCTTCTTGCGCCTCTGAATCAGGCCCAGACCAAAATGAAAGATGACTGGATGAGGACGATACGCGGCACTGCCTTTTATTCTGAGGCGCATCGAATTCGTCTACCTCTATTTCACCGTCAAGATGGGGCTTTAAATAATCCACCTTACCTTGATGATTGATAACGAGCATGCCCGCCTGCATATTATGTATGACGGGGGTTATGTCAAAATGGGTCGCGAAAAATTGTTGGTAGGTTTCATCTGCTTCGGCAAAATATTCTGCGGCCGTGGGGTTATCTGGATTGCGATTGATAATGGTGCCATCCTCGAGCTGTATCAGTGCAAAATTATAATCAGTAGTGTACCCTTCTACGCTACGGGCCAATTCGATGGTGACATCTTCGCCCGTGACCCTGACCGCTTCAATCATCTCTTCGAAGAAATCAATATCGTCGTCCACATCAAAACCAATGGATGAAACATGTGCCAAGGCTATTTTTTTGGGGTCGTTTATATTCCTGACAATAATCGCGAAACAGGTTGCAAATCCATCGGAATAAAGCCCATTGGGATGTTGTTCTAAAGACACCCACCCGTTATCTTGGTCTACTAAGGCAAGCGATTCATATAAGGTGGTTTGCGTTGTATTGCTAATTAAATTAGCGAGAGTAGTTTCTGTAGGCATTTTAATAGCACTCCAAAACAATAATTTTGTGCAATTATATCACGCATAGGTTTAAATAAAAACATTCGTTTCACGCCTCATCTTCCCGAACAACGCGGTGAGTTACGGAGTAACCACTTGGATATTAATGCCTTTGATGGTGGGGCTTTTTTGTGTTTCGCGTAGGTAATCAATCAACGGGACTTCTACTACGTGATCTTGAGTCGATGTGGCGTGCCGAAACATTAGTATACCTTTTTCCCAAATGGCAAATCCTAAATGAGAGACATTCAAGTGTGTGCCAATTTGTTTTTCCATGTCCCAATTGGGTCGAATCAGTTCAATAATGGCAGCGTTTGGAATTTGGTTGAATAATGGTTTGTTGGCGTGTCCTGCATGATCGAATAAAGCAGTTAAAGGAATGTAGGGGATAGCAGAAATCGTCTGTGGTAATTGCTGTCCTTTTTGTTTTAATTCAGCGAGGCGCCTAGCAACTTCTTTTGGTGTGGCCTGTGGAATGCGAATGATGGAGAGGGGAAAATGTTGGTACCAGCTAGGTTTATCAATCAGCGCATGGGCCATGCTGGCAACGGGGTGATCGTCCGCATCACGTAATGTTGTGGTGATGTCTTTCACATATCCTTGGTGCTGATTGTTCTGGTTCCAATCCAAGCAGGTGAAATGATTTCTATCTATAAATGAAACGTGACCCTCTTTGTACCGAATATGGCGAATATTTTGTTGAAATTGAATGATGTCATGCGCACGTGCTAATGCAATCACTGTGTCTACATACGTTTCACAGTCAAATGCATCGGTGCGGTAGAGCGGGTTTTGATCATACCGGGCATAGGGCCCTTCGCCCAGCGCGCCCAAGGCATAAGGTGCCCCTAAAAACGCTTGGCTGATGGCCGCAATGCGTGTTGACAGGTTAGCTGTCGGCTTCATGCCTGGGCTGTGATATAGTTGCCGGATGGTTTTATCCGCCTGTTGTTCAGGGCTCGTTGTATTGGCAATAGCGGGCATTGCGTAAAGGCCGCATGCGAATAAAAAGGCTTTAAACAGGTGGGTGACCAGCATGATCTAACTTACGTTTAACGAGAGATTGCTGGCGATTTTACGCGTGTTTTGAGGAAGGAACAACAATGCTGAATGTGATTTGGTTGGCGATGATGTTTATATCTGTCGTCGTGGGGATGATCGAGGGGCGTACTGATCAAGTGGTGCATGCGGTGACCGACTCGGCAAAACTTGGATTTGAGTTAGCCATTGGGCTGACCGCCATTATGTCCTTATGGCTTGGGATCATGGGGGTGGCCACTGCATCTGGGTTGGTGAAGCAATTGGCTCGCATGCTGCAGCCTATTATGCGCCGCCTGTTTCCAGATGTTCCAGTTGACGATCCCGCCATGGGGGCCATGGTGTTGAATATTGCGGCCAACATATTAGGTATGGCCAATGCGGCCACGCCCTTTGGATTGCAAGCCATGAAAGAATTGCAACGCTTGAATACTCACGTGCACACGGCTAGCAATTCCATGTGTACTTTTTTGGCCATCAACACCTCGAGTGTGCAAATCATTCCAGCAACCGCGATGGCTTATCTGGCTGCAAATGGCAGTTTGCAGCCGAGCAGCGTGATTGTGAGCACGCTGTTTGCGACCACGATATCAACTGCGGTGGCGCTCATTGCGGTGACACAACTGGCAAAATTGCCGCTGTATCAAATGAAAAATACGGATAATGTATGAGCGAGCTCGCCAATCAAATATCAAATGGGATGTTCCTTGCCTTTGTGGTGGGGATCCCATTGTATGGTGCATTTAAGAAAGTCAATGTGTTTGACGTGTTTATTGACGGCGCGAAGCAGGGGTTTGACACCAGTGTAAGCCTTATTCCCTATCTGATAGCCATGATGGTGGCGATTGGGATGTTGCGTGCGTCGGGTTTTTTTGACCTATTGAGCATCGCAATGGCTCCGTTATTACGCGCCATCGGCATGCCTTCGGAGTTGCTACCGTTGGCTTTGATCCGTCCGTTTTCGGGCAGTGCTTCAACCGGTGTAATGGCTGAATTGATTCATGCCCATGGTGGCGACTCGTTTATTGCGAAGACGGCGGCCACGATGATGGGCAGTACAGAAACCACGTTTTATGTGATTGCCGTCTATTTTGGTGCGGTCAGCATCAAGCGCACCCGACATGCCATTCCGGCCGGTTTGTTGGCGGATTTGGCCGGTGTGATGGCGACCGTATTTATTTGCCATTATTTGTTCATCTAGGCTGTACGCCTAGACAAACGGGCTTGGCTGTTATACATTGGGCGTTTTTATCAGGAAATTTGCATGCGAATTGCCTTGATGGTTGAATACGATGGCAGCCAATACCATGGCTGGCAAGCCCAAACCGGTCTGCGCACGGTACAGCAGGCCTTAGAGTATGCGCTCAGTCAGGTCGCATCACATCCAGTCAGCGTTGTGTGCGCTGGTAGAACAGACACGGGCGTGCATGCCATAAGCCAAATCATTCATTTTGATTCAGACAGCGAGCGCTTGATGCGCGCGTGGATCCATGGCGCCAACTCCTTTTTACCGAAAGATGTGTGTGTGAAATGGGGACGAGAGATGGCAAGCGATTTTCATGCGCGTTACTCAGCCCTAAGCCGGCGCTATCGCTACGTGATTTATAACACGCCGATTCGGCCTGCAATGCTGCGCTGCAACGTGACGTGGCAATATCGCCAGCTAGACCACCGCGTGATGCAAGAAGAAGCGCAGTGTTTAGTGGGGGAGAATGATTTTACATCCTTTCGTTCGGTGGAGTGTCAATCGAAAACGCCGATGCGCAATGTTCATCACCTGCAAGTGACGCGTCGGGGTGATTTGGTGATCATCGATATTGTTGCCAATGCGTTTTTACACCACATGGTTCGAAATATTGCCGGCGTTTTGATGGCCGTGGGATCAGGTCGTAAGCCCTTAGGGTGGGTGCACGATGTATTGCGCTCAAAAGATCGAAAATTAGGTGCCGAAACCGCGCCGCCATATGGGTTATATTTGGTGGCGGTGACGTATCCCAGCGAGTTTGGCGTGATGAAAGGGACCACCGGGTTGCCCTTTCTGTTGGATGATCTCGGATAATTTGAATGGAACATAAATATGAATGACAGCAGTGAAAAAAGAGCACATTTTATTCGGCAGTTGTTAACAGATGATCTTGCGTCTGGGAAACACACAAGCGTTGTGACCCGCTTTCCGCCTGAGCCTAATGGTTATTTGCATATCGGGCATGCAAAATCCATTTGTTTGAATTTTGGACTGGCAAATGAATTTTCAGGGGCGTGTTATTTGCGATTCGACGACACCAATCCCATCAAAGAAGATGACGAATACGTGCAAGCGATCATCGAAGATGTGCGTTGGCTTGGGTTTTCCTGGTGCGCCATGACCCATTCGTCTGATTATTATCAAGCACTCTATGATTTTGCTGTGCTGTTGATTCAAAAGAATTTAGCTTATGTGGATAGTTTGAGCATGAATGACATTCGCGCCTATCGAGGGACCTTGCAGGAGCCCGGGCGTGAAAGTCCTTATCGAAACCGCACCGTTGATGAAAGCATCGATTTGTTCGCACGCATGAAAGCAGGTGAATTTGCTGATGGAACACATGTTCTGCGCGCGCGCATTGACATGCAATCCGGCAATATTAACATGCGAGATCCTGTGTTATACCGGATTCGTCATGTGGATCATCAACGCACCGGCAGTGATTGGTGCATTTATCCGATGTATGATTATGCGCACCCACTGTCGGACGCACTGGAAAAAATCACCCATTCATTGTGCACGTTAGAATTTCAAGATCATCGCCCCTTGTATGCGTGGCTGATTGAACATTTGCCGGTACCCGCACATCCGATACAAACGGAATTTGCTCGGTTGAATTTGTCGCACACGGTCACTAGTAAACGCAAGCTGCGTGAGTTGGTTGAACACAACGTGGTGGCTGGGTGGAATGACCCTCGCATGCCGACCTTATCGGGCATGCGCAAACGAGGCTATCCGCCTGCGGCCATTCGGCAATTTTGTGAAGTGATTGGCATTTCCAGAAGCGATTCAGTCATTGATATGTCGATTCTAGAGGCCTGTGTGCGTGATGCCTTGAATGCCACGGCGAAGCGGGCACTGTGCGTGTTAGATCCCATTAAAGTGGTGATTGAAAACTACCCCGAAGGTCAGGTTCAAGATTTAACAGTAGCGTTTAATCCTAATGATCCAGATTCAACGACGCGTATCATGCCTTTTTCGCGCGAAATTTTCATTGAACGCAGTGATTTTATGGACAATCCACCTAAAAAATATTTTCGATTGTCGCCTGGCACGGAAGTGCGTCTACGCCACGCTTACGTGATTCGTTGCACGGATGTCATTCGCGATGCACAAGGCCATGCGATTGAGCTGCGGTGCACGTATGATGAGAATACCTTGGGTAAAAACCCGGAGGATCGAAAAGTGAAAGGTGTGATCCATTGGGTGTCTGCAGCGCATGCATATCCGGTGACGATTTATCAATATGATCGGTTGTTTCATGACCCAAATCCTGCGCGTGAAGAAGACTTCATGCAATTTTTAAATCAAGATTCAATGCATGTCCAACAGGCGTTGTGTGAGCCGTCGCTCGCCACGCAACCGTTAAACGAAGTGTTTCAATTCGAGCGCTTGGGGTATTATTGTGTGAATCAAGTGGACGAAACCCAAGTCACTGCCTTTCATCGTGTGGTGGATATGAAAGACACGTGGGATAAGGTGGCCTAAATGCTTAATCTATATAATTCATTAACGCGCACCAAAGAACCGTTTATCCCCCTGCAACCCGGAAAAATAGGGCTGTATGCGTGTGGGATTACGGTCTATGACGACTGCCATTTAGGGCATGCCCGATCGATGGTTTGTTTTGATGTGATGGTGCGATTTTTACGTGCACAAGGGTTTGATGTGACGTATGTTCGTAATATCACGGACATTGATGATAAAATCATTGCGCGCGCGCAGGAACGCGCAATCCCTATTCATGAATTAACGCGGCAATACATTGACGCCATGCACGCTGACGCACGCGCCTTGGCGATTTTACCGCCTGATATTGAACCGCGTGCGACAGAAAAAATTGACGCCATTGTGCGCTTGATTGAGCGCTTAATCGAAACCCAGCATGCTTATGTTGGCGATAATGGTGATGTGTATTATCAAGTGGCTCAATTTAAGGATTATGGCAAATTATCGAATCAAGATCTGGATGCATTAGAGGCCGGCGCACGCGTAGACGTGGTATTGGCAAAACGTTCACCCCTGGATTTTGTGTTATGGAAGCAGGCCAAACCGGAGGAGCCGCATTGGCCTTCCCCGTGGGGGAATGGGCGACCGGGTTGGCACATTGAATGCTCGGCCATGGCGATGGGTGAATTAGGCGAGCAATTTGATATTCATGGGGGTGGGTTGGATCTGCAATTTCCGCACCATGAGAATGAAATTGCACAAAGCGAAGGGGCCACGGGCAAACCGTTCGCTAATTATTGGTTGCATGTGGGCCTGTTGCAGGTGAACAATGAAAAAATGTCTAAATCCACAGGCAATTTTTTTACCATTGCTGATGTGTTGAAAAAACACCATCCAGAAGTGATCCGGTATTTTCTCTTAAGCAGCCATTATCGCAGCGCGTTGAATTATTCAGACGATAACATCCTGAGCGCTGCACGCGCCTTGATGCGATTATATCAATCCATTAAAGATATCCCGATGGATGAACATGCGGTTGATGCGCAGTGGCTCTTGCAGTTTGATGCCGCCATGAATGATGATTTCAATACCCCCATTGCGTTATCGGTATTGTTTCAACTCAGCCATGAAATCAACAAGTCAAAATCCCCTCAATTGGCAGCCACACTCAAGCACTTGGCGGGTATTTTAGGCTTGTTACAAGATACGCCGCTAGCTTTTTTACAATCAGGGCCTGATGCCGCCACCATCAGTGCGCGCGTGGCCGAACGTTTTCAAGCGCGAAAAAATAAGAACTG
>DNVL01000088.1 GCA_003507515.1 Legionella sp. | reverse complement strand
TCAGAAACTTACACGAGCGCCCCTATGTCAATATGACGCTTGATTTTTTGAACCAACAAAAAATCGATTATACGCATGTTCAAATGGATGGCGTAGATACATTCCATATCCGAGGGAATCAACGATACACGCCGCTTCACCACGCCATCAAGGGTGATTTTTCATCCGCCTCTTACTTGATTGCGGCGTCTGTACTGCTGACGGGTGAAGTCGAATTGCAGGGACTGGATTACGAAGATTCTCAAGGCGATAAGCGACTCATCAGCATCTTGCAAGCGATGGGTGCAGACATCATGATAGAGCCTGAGACAATCCGAATAAAAGGAAACCAAGCATTAACAGGCATACGCATTGATGCTAATGACATTCCTGATCCCCTACCCACCTTGGCCGTGATTGCGACACAAGCAAAAGGCAAAACCGAGATTTACAATGTGCAGCAAGCACGTATTAAAGAAACCGATCGAATCCATTCCATGACGGAAGGCCTCAGGCTGATGGGTGCGACAATAGACGAACATCCAGACGGCATGACGATTTATCAGAGCCATCTCCTCGGTGCTGTTATCGAAGGGTATAACGATCACCGCACAGTCATGGCATTGGCTGTTGCAGGCATGGTGGCACACGGCACAACGGTTGTTTCGGATGAAGAGGCCATTCACAAGACTTATCCCACCTTTGTTGAAACCATGCAAGCGATTGGAGCAAACGTAACCGTTGATCATTCCACCCCCAATCACCATATTATTTTATTTGGATTCAAGCACGTCGGTAAAACACGCATCGGTCAAGCATTGGCGAAATCGTTAAATATGCATTTTATAGACGTTGATGCAGAATTAGAGAAATTGCATGAAAAAACCCATCTCAAATTTCTCTCTTGTCGGCAAATCATGCAGTCATACGGTGAATCATATTATCGCGACTTAGAATCACTGGCATTGCACTTAGCCCTTCAATCAGCGTCTTGTGTGATTGCATTGGGCGGCGGCACATTATCCAGTCAACCCAATCAAACCCTCATTAAGCCCCATCGATTACTGCATGTGATAGCCCCTCGTGGCATTGTGTTTGAACGAATCATGGTACAAGGGCGCCCTGCCTTTTTTGACGAAAAAGAAGACCCGTACGAATCCTTTACGCGCTTATGGGATGAACGAGAGACCATCTATAAAAAACTAACCCCTCATACGCTGAATAACAATGGCACCATCGAGCAAGCCGTCAGTGATGCGATAGCGATCATAAATACTTCAGGAGTAGACCCATATGAATTATACGCGCATTAAAAAGCTTCCCTCGGTCGAGGACATCATTCAATTGTATCCGTTGTCTGATGTGGGCCATAAAAAAATCATGCATGACCGGCGGGAGATAAAAAATATCCTTGAAGGCAAAGATCATCGCTTACTGATGATTGTTGGCCCTTGCTCCGCATGGCCGAAAGAGGCTGTTTTAGAATACGCTAGGCGATTAACTGAGGTGAATGAAGCGGTCAAGCATTCATTAAAAATAGTCATGCGCATGTATATTCAAAAACCGCGCACAACCAAAGGCTGGACTGGGCCTGTTAATCAGCCGGATCCTTTTGCGGAACCCGATATTGAAGCGGGTATTCATTATGTGCGAGAGATGATGGTGAAGGTCGTAGAAATGGGATTGCCCATTGCGGATGAATGCTTGTTTACACACAATGCCCGTGGCTTTTCTGAATTGGTGTCCTGGTTTGCGATAGGTGCTAGGAGCAGTGAAGATCATGAACACCGCATTTTTGCATCGGCAGCCAATTGTCCTGTGGGCATGAAAAACCCAACCCATGGTTCAATCGCGATTGGGGTTAACAGTGTAGTGGCCGCGCAGCATCCGCATACCGCGGCGATTGACCGCTATGCCGTGCAAACATTCGGCAATCCTCACGCCCATTTGGTGCTTCGTGGTTCCCATCAGGCACCAAACTACTCGCTCGCCCACATGGAAGAAGTGAATACCTATTTATTGGCTCATTCAGTCAAGAATCCAGCCGTTGTGATAGATGTTAGCCATGATAATTGCGTCATCGATGGCAAAAAAAATTATCGCGCACAACCTGACATTATTTTTGAAGTGATGGATTATTTAAAAAATCGCCCTAACTTACGGCAATTGGTGAAAGGATTTATGGTTGAAAGTTATTTAAAGGAAGGCAACCAAGGCCTGGCCGCATGCAATGCATCTAATATCGATTTGAATGGATTGTCTATCACCGATCCTTGCTTGGGTTGGGAAGAAACGGAAACGTTATTGCTGGCGTTAGGGATTTGATGATGACCGAGCGTCCATGGGCGAAGACCGTTCGCCCCTACGGTTTACGGTTCATGCGTTTACAAAGTCCAACGCCTCAATCAATGCATGTGCAATTTTTTCTTGATCTTCACGTTTTAAATACGGGTGCATGGGAATACTCAACACATGCCGTGCCGCCCGCTCTGTATTCGGGAAATGTTGTTCGCCCGGGAACATGGTTTTGAAAATGGGTTGCTCATGCAGACCTAGCGGGTAATGAACAGCCGTTGGAATGCCTCGTTCTTGGAGGGCTTGCTGCACTTGATCGCGATCAGCTACCTTCAAGGTATATTGCGCAAACACACTGGTGTTATGGGGTTTAATCACAGGCAAGCCAAAAGACGCGGGTAATAACGCTTGATACCTAGAGGCGACCTGCTGACGCCATTGGATTTCCTCTGGGAAAATCGCTAATTTTTCTAACAGAAAGCCCGCTTGAATGGTATCAAACCGCCCATTGATGCCTAAGCGTGTGTGATGGTAGCGTTTTGACTGACCGTGCAGACGAATTTCGTTCATGCGAGCAGCCAAATCTGAATCGTTGGTAAAGCAAGCACCACCGTCCCCATAACAGCCTAATGGCTTGGAGGGAAAAAAACTGGTGCATCCGATGGTGGTTAATCCACACGATTGCCGACCTTTATAGGTTGCACCAAAACTTTGAGCTGCATCTTCAATGACGGGCAAGTGATAGCGTTTAGCAATGGTATTGATTTCATCATAGTCAGCACATTGGCCATAAAGGCTCACAGGCATGATGGCTTTTGTTTTAGGCGTAATTGCCGCTTCAATGGAAGCCGCATTGATGTTATAGGTATCTAGATCAATATCAACAAATACAGGCGTTGCACCTAATAATGCAATGACTTCGGCTGTTGCAAAAAAACTAAACGCAGTGGTAATCACTTCGTCACCCGCACCAACACCGAGTGCCATTAATGCGATTAATAGCGCATCCGTGCCACTGGCGACTGCCAGGGCATGCTCGACACCTACAAAAGTCGCCAACGCTTGTTCAACTTCGGCCACTTCAGGCCCCATAATATAGGCACCATGATCTAATATGGTTTTAAATCGGGCAAATAAGCGGTCCTCGATGCGTTCTGATTGTGTTTTTAGGTCGATGAATTGCATGGCAGGATCCTTACATTACATAATATAGAATAGTGTGTGTTCTTCATGCCATTGGCAATTTAAAGCACAAATAAAGGATAATAGCAATCTTGTATTATTTAGTCAAATAAGGTATGCCGAACGCGCGATGTCCACATAACAAAAGACGCGCAATGTGAGACATAAAAAACATCATTCCCATTTGAAATCAACGCATTAAATCTATTTTTATCGTTCCAAAAAAAGAAAGTTGGTAAAATGGATTGAATTGGCGATATACTCTGCGAATGCTTAATCACAGGAACATTGCATGACCTTGAAGGCCATGTATAACACCCTTGCCAGTCAATACGCGACTGCCGATTGCTTTGGGTCAATTAGCGAAAGCCATAAATGTGCTATCGCTCAAATTCAACGCGCCAATTTAGGCGCTCGTTCGCATTATAAGGCGTTGGACTTTGGTGTGGGGGATGGTGCGTTTTTGCAAAAACTGAAGCGCCATATACCGCAGGCCGAATTCACAGGCATTGATGTGTCGGCCGAAATGCTAAAACACGCCCGTGAAGCGCTGGCTTTAACGACCATTGAGGCCAGTGCCACGGAAGCAAGCCAATACCTCCCTCTTCACAGCCAGGATTTGGTGCTCGCCCATTTTATCAATGCCTACATCCCGATAAACGCCCTGTTCAACCAAGCCAAACTACTGACCCGCGCAAACGGTCATTTTTCATTGATCACAACGACATATGACTCGTTTCCAGTAGCACAGCAACATTTGGCCGAATTTATCACAGAAGAGTCGTTGCTCAGTTGCATTGTGGGTCATTATTACAAAGCCATTGTCAAAAACACGACCGTAGCTGCCAGCGAAGGGGATTTATTAAAAGCATTTGAAGATCATCAGTTTAAAGTCATCGAGCACCAACGCATTCGGATCCCTATCACGCTACACAACATTGACGAGCTAGCCTTGTTCGGCATCGAAGGCACGTGGTTTTTGAATAGTTTATCCATCCGTATGTTGCCTAAAAACTTTTTGATTCAACGGCTCAAGCGCTTGTTCAGCAAAATTTTTACTTTTCCATACCATGACACACATGTGATTGATATTGTTTTGGCGACTAAATAGAGAAGCATCGTCCCCTTTGCCCGCAAGGGAACAGGGGGACGATTTTAATCGCTACAACCCCAAATTATCACGCTTAAAGATGCGATCAGCCCGATAACTTGAGCGCACGAGCGGGCCGGATGCCACTTCAAAAAACCCTTTTTCCAATCCAATGTCACGAAATGTTGAAAACATGTCT
>DNVL01000119.1 GCA_003507515.1 Legionella sp. | reverse complement strand
CAAACACTTTCTTCATTTATTTTAAAATTTCGTTCAACACTCAACATCTTACGTGCAAATAGATTTCAAATAACCCATCCTGGATGTTTTTGTTTCCGCTGAGGCCAAAAACTGCGTTAAAAGGCACAAGCACGCCAAACCCCTAAATCACCTAACAAAACCTGGAACATATAGATATACAGTGAATATCTTGAAAAGAACAAACACGGTTTTATTAAAGTCGTTGGAATGGGCCAGAATTTCAGTACATATACAGTATAAATCCACGCAAGCAGCAGACATACCGATAGGAGCCCTACTGCATAAGCCCTATTCGAATCGATATTCAGCAAAACCCCCTCCTCAAGAAAGTAGATGCAAAGCGTGGATAACATAAAATACTGCCCTCGTTTATCCCCTCGTGCAATCAAATGCCCTGAAACAGCAAATAATAAACCAACCGTCCCATATTCAATGAATATGACCGTTATCGGCAAGAGAAAAATACTCATTAAATTCAGTATGATGAGAGACGTTGTTGTGAGAAGACTGGGGGTGATACGGTTAAGAATGTATTTTATGAATGCGAAATTGACCAATATGTTGATAACGAATCGAGACTCCATCCAAAAATAGGTCGCCGTAATAAGAACACCACCGATCAGGATGTTATCATTGAATGAGCGACTTTTTGTAGTCCCAAATGCAAAAAAGAAAAGGGGGGCCGCCAGGCGTCCAATAATACGGAGCCAGATGTCGTCATCCCATCTATAAGCACCAAGATGATCAATCGTCATGGCGATGACAGCCAGTACTTTAAGCAAGTCGTGTGTGTTTACTTGTTCTTTATACTGATACAGTTTAGGAAGCCAGACTTTCATATGATTTAACATCCATTTTATTCACTCCCTACGTCATCTTCAATATTATTCGATCATCGCCATCAATAGAACTGGCTATTGCCTTATTTTTTTGTTAATCTATGGCTTCAAACGATGGTGGCTCTATAGGTCCCCTCACGACGATAGATTATGAACCCCGTCAGGCCCGGAAGGGAGCAGCGGTAGTAGTTGATTTCGAGCGTCGAGGTGTGGCTTTTAGAGCTGCCGCCCAATCAGTGAATCCTCTTATGAGCTATATTGCACTCGCGCGTAAATGGCGCCCTCGCACATTTTCTCAATTGGTTGGTCAAGACCATATTAATCAAGCACTGATTAACTCACTCAACCAGCAGCGCCTTCACCATGCCTATCTATTTACAGGAACACGTGGTGTTGGGAAAACAAGCGTTGCGCGACTATTGGCAAAAGCACTCAATTGCGAACAAGGCATTACTGCCGAGCCCTGCTTGACATGCGATGCCTGCGTGGCTATCGAACAAGGGCGTTTTATTGACCTCATTGAAATTGATGGCGCATCGAAAACACGGGTAGAAGACACGCGCGAAATTTTAGAAAACGTGCAATACGCCCCAACCTGTGGGCGATTCAAAATTTATTTAATCGACGAAGTGCACATGCTATCGCAACACAGCTTCAACGCGCTGCTTAAAACGTTAGAAGAACCCCCAGCCCATGTGAAATTTCTTCTCGCCACCACTGATCCGCAAAAATTACCAGTGACCATCTTGTCACGCTGTTTGCAATTTAACTTAAAACACATACACACCCCCATCATTGCCCAGCAACTACAACATATCTTAGACGATGAAAAATTGGCTTATGATTTAGATGCCATCACATTATTGGCAACAGCCGCTCGTGGCAGCATGCGCGATGCGCTGAGTCTACTGGATCAGGCGATTGCGGCCTGCGGCCATCATTTGCACACGCAAGATGTGAACCATTGTTTAGGCTATACACAACACGATTATGCCTTGCAATTGTTAAACGCATTGGTTGCACTTGCGCCTGAAAAGCTCATCACCATTAGTCGGAACATTGGCGAGGAAGGCGGGCATTTTCGCCATGTACTGGATGAGATGCTGGGTTATTTGCACCAAATCAATGTGGCCCAAACCATTTCGGGCACCCATCCGTTTATCAGTCCATCCGCTGAAATCACCGCATTAAGCACCCAGCTGACCCCAGAAGATGCCCAATTGTTTTATCAAATCGCATTGAAGGGTACGCAAGACATGCCGCTGGCACCAACCATGGCCATTGGTTTTGAAATGACCTTGTTGCGGATGTATACTTTTAAACCAGCCGCCCCACAAACCACCCCTTCGTTGGCCTATCAATCCGCCAAGCCTACTGAGAATATTCCTGCGGTATCACCCACTGCGGTCGCCGTGCGGGTAGAAACCCCAGCTGAATACGACAGCGTGGTTGGCGTAGAAGCAGAGGCTAGACCACGCGCGGATGACACACCAGCTGCGTTGTCCTCAACATGGGGTGAAATTTTAGCCCAACTCAATTTACAGGGGTTAACCCGGAGTGCCGCTGAAAATGCCGAACTCATGCAGAAAGCCGAAGGCGTTGTGGTGTTACGCGTGTCAAAAGGCCATCAATCGTTATTTACACCCACCGTACTCAGCAGGATTGAGCAAGGGCTGAGCCATTACTATTCCGAAAAAATCAAAGTCACACTCAACAGTGATCAGCAAGTATCCTCCTCGCCTATGCAACAAAAACAAGTGGCCCAAAAAAAACAAGGCGAAGATGCCGCATCTGCTCTGCAGAATGACCCGTTTTTTCAACAGCTGCAACAAACGTTTTCAGGTGAGTTAGTAAAAAATTCTATTGCATTGCTCAAAGATGACCTATAATCAATTCAGGTTCTGGTCCCTAATGGGCCAGATGACACTTAACAACAGGCACGTGAGGCACTCATGGACATTAATCAAAATCTTGGCAATCTAATGAAAGAAGCGCAAAAAATGCAGCAACGCATGCAAGAAGCGCAAGAGCAATTGACTCAACTGATCGTAAAAGGCAAGTCAGGTGGCGGCATGATTGAAATTGACATGAACGGCCGCCATGATGTCACGAAAGTGAAAATTAGCCGTGCATTACTCGACGAAGAGCCTGAAATGCTGGAAGATTTGGTAGCTGCAGCCATCAATGATGCGGTTCGTCAAGTTGAAAAAGCCTCTAAAGATAAAATCACCCAACTGACCGCCGGACTGAATATACCCTCGGATTTCATGCAGAAAAAAGACGAAGAATAATTCAATATGGATGCATTATCCCGTCTGGTGGACGCACTGCGTTGTCTGCCGGGCGTTGGGCCCAAATCCGCTCAACGCATGGCATTTCAACTATTGCAGCACCCGCGTCAACGCGGCATGCATTTAGCATCCTGTCTTGATGACGCCATGCGCC
>DNVL01000007.1 GCA_003507515.1 Legionella sp. | reverse complement strand
CGCCGGAATGAGCCCCACGCCTAGCTCAACCAAACCAGGGTAGGATTCAAATGCAGCAACCACACGACAACAATGCATCATGAGTTCACATCCTCCCCCTAACGCACGCCCCCTCAGTGCTGCAATCACAGGAATAACACTGTATTTCATCCGCATCATCAATTGCTGAAAACCGCCTAACATCGCATCCAAACCGCCCATCTGACCCGTTTGTATCAACGTGGCCACCCCACGCAAATCAGCACCCGAACTAAAATTGTCCGCATCCGGCTGATACACAATGAGGCCTTGGCATTGGCGTTCGGCAATATCCAATGCCTGGCTTAATCCATCCATCACGGATTGGCCGATCGTATTCGCCTTGCTTTTAAAATTAATAACGGCCACATCATCTTTCAGATGCCACAGACGCACGCCCTCATTTTCAAATAGCGTGTTGGTTGGAAAACGCGGCTCTGCCATCACGCTTTCCGGGAAAAATTGGCGTTGATAAACCGGCAGCCGACGCCGACCTACAAATGTTGAGTTAGCAGGTGTGAATGCGCCCTCTTTGCAATAAAAATCAGCCACTACACCCAACCAGGCCGGTAATTTGGCTTGACTCATCGACGTGCTGTCAGCTATCGCACGCTCAATGTGTTTTCGAATCTCAGATACGCCTGCGGATTGCCAGATCTCAAAAGGCCCTCTATCCCAACCAAACCCCCAACGAACCGCCAAATCAACATCGCGCACATTGTTTGCAATGCCGTCAAGATGAAAGGCACAATAATGAAACAAATCACGGAAACAGGCGGCTAAAAATTGGGCTTGAGGATGCTGGCTCGCGAACAACCGTGGCATCCACTCCCGCACATCGGCTTGCTTAAAAATAGCCTTGACCTCGGCATGAACCTCACCACTGGCCTGCCGATAATCGCCTAACGCCACATCATACACTTCAATCATGCGGCCTTGTTTACGATAGATGCCTTGCCCTGATTTTTGTCCCAGATGACCCTTTTGAATTAGACCCGTCAACCAATCCGGCAACACATACACGGCATGCCAAGGATCATTCGATAAATTGAGCGCCATGGTCTGCACCACGTGTTGCAATGTATCCAATCCCACCACATCCATGGTTCGAAACGTGGCTGATTTTGGGCGACCCAACAATGCGCCGGTTAAGGCATCTACCTCATCTAGACCCAAACCATACGCTTTTGCGTGATGCAGTGTGGCCAGCAAGGAAAACACGCCCACTCGATTGGCAATAAAATCAGGCGTATCTTTCGCACGCACAACCCCTTTGCCCAGGCTGCTGGTTAACCAAGACTCCAATTGATTCAACAGTTCAGGCGATGTGTTAGCGGTCGGAATCAATTCAGCCAAATGCATATAACGCGGAGGATTAAAAAAATGCACGCCACAAAACCGAAGGCGAAGCGCTTCCGGCAAAGCCGTGGCTAACGCATTGATACTTAAACCCGATGTATTGGTCACCAAGATGGATTTGTCGTTCAAATACGGGACAATTTGTGCGTATAAGGCTTCCTTCCAATCCAAACGCTCCGCAATCGCTTCAATGATCAAATCACAATCGGTCAGTGCTGCTGCATCGTTTGCATACGTACATGCTTTTAATAGAGAAGCGATGTCTGGGGTCGCCAATGGACTGGGCTTTAGTTTTGTCAAATTCAAGATGGCTTTATCCACCAGTGACGTAGCTCGCCCGTCCTTCGACTCAAGATCAAACAGCAAGGTTTCAATGCCCGCATTCACACAATGTGCCGCGATTTGTGCGCCCATCACGCCGGCGCCTAACACCGCTATTTTTCTTATAAAAAAAGGAAGTGTCGATTGTTGGTTTAATTCCATCTAAAATTCTCCAGTATGCACGAATGACATCGATAAAAAATAGTATGAACAGAATACGTAATTAATACAAATTCAACAAGGGCCTGTTGAGCATTCCTCTTTTTTCACCCACACCATTGGGTAGAAATGTGGTATTCTTTGCAGTGTTTTATTTTTATACGAGGATCGCAAGGTGAGCAACCTACGCTATGCATTCATGAAGTACCATTTTGCGTTCCGCAGCTTTTTTGCAGGATTGCTGATTCCCTGTGGCTTTGCACCGTTTCATATGCCAGGCCTCGCTATTCTTGGTATGGCACTGCTCTTTTTACAGTTGAATCAAACATCATTAAAACAGTCTTTAAAACAGTCTTTTTTATCCGGATTTGTGTTTGGATTGGGCTTATTCAGCTTGGGCGTTTCCTGGGTTTATACCAGCATTCATGACTATGGTCACCTCCCTTCTCCCTTGGCAGGCCTGATTACCCTGGTATTTATCGCCTATCTTGCCTTGTATCCAGCCTGTGTGGCGATGCTATACCAGCATCTTGCCACGCAAAGGGCATTATTATTAAACTGCTTCAGCTTCAGTGCGTTATGGTCCCTAAGTGAATACTTGCGCGCGACTGTTTTCAGCGGATTCCCTTGGCTTTTATTGGGCACCAGTCAAATGGATACCCCTTTGCAATACTTATTGCCCGTGTTCGGTGTCTTTGGCGTTGGTTTTCTCGCATGCTTTGCAGCGGCCTCGCTTGCCGTAGGGATACAATCCACCCGCACAAAACGCAATCATTGGATTATCGCGGGCATTCTCATCCTACTTGCGCCATCGGCATTTAAAAACCACACATGGACGACTACAGAGACCACCCCAGTCTCGGTTGGCATCATTCAAGCGAATTTATCCATGCGCGACAAATGGGATGAAGCGTTGTTTTGGCAACTGTTGCAACGTTACGAAGACTATATTGGACAATTGATAGGCAAAAAACAATTGATTGTGATGCCGGAATCTGCCATTCCCGTGCCCAGTAATTATGTCAGTGATTTTCTTAGCTTACTGGATCAACAGGCATCAACAGCCGGCAGCGCGGTTATATTGGGCATCCCAGAACCCACAACGACAGAGAATACCGCCTATTACAATACATTAACCACGTTAGGCGATGCACAAGGGTCTTATGTAAAACAACACCTCGTGCCCTTTGGTGAGTTCATTCCAGAGCCATTGCAGGCATTGAACCATTGGTTGGCATTGCCTTCGGCCAACATGACACCAGGAAAAGACGCACAACCTTTGGTTCGTGTTCACAACCACCCCATTGCGAGCTTGATTTGCTATGAGGTTGCCTACCCACAATTGTTACGTTAACAATTGCCTGAGGCGGAATGGATTGTATCCATCAGTGACGATGGCTGGTTTGGTCACTCCCTTGCCGCCTATCAACACGTACAAATGTCCCAAGTGCTCTCGTTGCAAACAGGACGCTTCCAAATTGTAGCCAATAATGATGGATTGTCCTCTATCATTAACACAAAAGGCCACATAGAAGCCTCTTTACCCGCTTTTCAATCAGGCGTATTAAACGCAACCATACACCCCTCTCATGGGGCAACGCCCTGGGTTTCTTTTGGAGATGTTCCTGTGTTTATCATGAGTTTTATTATTTTGTTGATGGCCTATTTAAGACGCGCTCAAATTCAGCTCCGCAATCGGAACCTGTCTGTAGCGAATGAATTGTCAACAGACCCTAGTATAATTAGCGCAATCATGAAACAAAAAAAGAGAGGTAAACCATTATGTCACGATATTTAGATCCAAAAGCAGATATTGTGTTCAAAAAAATATTTGCGGAACATCCTCATTTACTCATTAGCTTTCTGAATGCTGTTTTACCATTAACGCCAGAGCAACATATTCTCACGGTTGAGTACTTACCCAGTGAATTAGTTCCACGCATACCTGGGTTTAAGTCAACCATTGTTGATGTTCGTTGCACTGATAAACAAGGACGACTGTTTATTGTTGAAATGCAAATTCAATGGACTACTGGTTTTATGCAGCGGATGTTGTTTAATGCAAGCAAAGCGTATATCAAACAATTGAATGCAGGTGAAGAGTATCATTTATTAAAACCTGTGTATGGGTTAGCATTGCTTGCCAGTGAATTCGATCCTAATCCGAACGATTGGTATCATCATTATAAGATGGTTAACGTTCAAAAACCAGCCGCTGAAATCAAAGATTTACAACTTATTTTTATCGAATTACCTAAATTTAAAATCCAAAACTATCATCAAAAAAAAATGCAAATCCTCTGGTTACGATTTATGTCAGAATTGGATCAAACAACCACAACAGTAGCCTCTGAATTATTAGCCATACCAGAGATCAAAGAAGCCGTGAGTATTACAGAGCAAGCAGCCTATTCTCCCGCTGAACTGGATGCTTATGACCGTTTTTGGGATGCGGTGAGCACAGAGAAAACATTAAAAGCTGGCGCTTATGCTGAAGGCAAAGCTGAAGGCAAAGCTGAAGGCAAAGCTGAAGGTAAAGCTGAAATAGCGATTAACATGCTGAAAGATAATGAGTCGTTAGATAAAATTAGTAGATTTACTGGATTGTCTCAAGAGGATATATTGAAGCTTAAAGCATCAATTCCCCCCAATAAAAAAAACCGCATAAAATAGGGGTTTGCAGGTGCATCGCAAAAATATTTCTCGTAGACTATGCCCCAATGAGTAAGATTCACGGAACTATTGATTACTCGGAACAGCCCCCTCGCCCGCGCCGGGAAAATGAAAAATAAGCAAGACTATTTCGCGGGAGAGGGTTGGGGAGAGGGAAATGGATAAGGCTACGCTTCGGCAATATGCTCGTGAACTGCGCAAGAACAGTACGGATGCAGAAAAGCATCTTTGGTACAATCTACGTGCAAATCGTATGGGCTATAAGTTCAAAAGACAGGTGCCTATCGGGTCTTTTATTGTTGATTTTGTGTGCATTGAAAAACGGCTGATTATTGAGCTCGATGGTGGACAACACCAAGTGAATCAGGCCTATGATGCACATCGGACAACTGAGCTGAGCAAGCGTGGATTTAAGGTCTTGCGATTTTGGAATCATGACGTGTTAAAGTGCTGATTGTTGAAGATGGACTAGCCTCCAACGCTCCACATCTGTCCTTGCTTGATTCACTCAATATGAATTATGTCATTGGTGTCAAAGCTGGCGACCATGCTTATTTATTTGATTGGATAAAAGATCTGAAACCAATGACGTACACTCAAACGGACGAAGATGGCACACAACATGATTTTCGATACTATGACAATGTCCCCTTGAACGACGCCAACCATGATTACCGCGTCAATGTATTGGAATATTGGGAAACAAAAAAATCAGGTAAACGGCAGTATTTTAGCTGGGTCACAAAACTCTGTATTTCAGAAAAAAATGTTTACCAAATTATGCGCGCCGGGCGGTCTCGGTGGCGAATCGAGAATGAAACCTTCAATACGCTCAAAAATCAAGGGTACAATTTTGAGCATAATTATGGCCATGGATACAAAAATCTGTGCTCTGTTATGACCATGCTAATGATGCTGGCTTTCTTGATTGATCAGGTTCAGCAGCTTTGCTGCAAGGTCTATCAACAAGCACGCAAGCATACTAGTCGATTAACAACGCTGTTTGAGCGGGTTCGAACGTTAATCAGTATCGGAGTGTTTGAGAGTTGGCATCAGCTTTATACATTTATTGGTGATCCATCATCCAGACCACCTCCTGGTGAACGGGGTTGGTTGCTAGGATAAGGTTAGGGCGATAAAAAAGTGCTCGTGGTTTTTTGCTATTTTTTATTTCGATTTTGAACGAAATGAATACAGATTGACTCGGGTTAAAAATGAGATTTCGTTCCGCCTGTCGGTTGCATTGATCTTATTTTAACCTTGCGCCACGATTGTGGGGTATTAACTAAAGTAAGCGGGAATCGCTGCCCAAAGATAGTTATAATTGTCTGCGGCTTCTCGATTGAGTATACTAGTCGCTCTAACCATCGCAAGCAGGAGAGTACAAATATGGCACGTGGAATTAATAAAGTTATCTTAATTGGCAACATTGGCGGGGATCCTGAGGTCCGATACATGCCCAATGGCAATGCGGTTGCAACCCTCTCTGTCGCTACAAGTGAATCATGGAAAGACAAAGAAACCGGTAATAAACAAGAACGCACGGAATGGCATCGCGTTGTTTGCTTCAACCGATTGGGCGAAATTGCAGGTGAATATCTTCGCAAAGGCTCAAAAGTGTATGTTGAAGGCAGCTTGCGTACTCGAAAGTGGCAAGATCCACAAGGCCAAGATAAATACACCACTGAAATTGTAGCATCAGACTTTCAAATGCTAGACGGAAAAGGACAATCATCTGCATACAATGATGATCCATCCATGTCCCAACAATCGCCAGCTGCCCAAAACACACGTAAATCAACACAAGCCGCTCCAGATACCGCGGCTCAAGTCGCCTTTGAAGAATTGGATGACGACATCCCATTTTAAGTATTTTTCATCCGTCCCGCGATGTATCTGGCGGGTCGGATTGACCTTTCAAGGTGGATATGCCATTTGGGATGCGTTCCGATTCACTTAACGCGTGAGTATGGTACCATCGCATTAATTTCATCGACGCCCATAGACCCATGCCACAACAGAAACTGCGCATTGCTACACGTAAAAGTCCCTTGGCATTATGGCAGGCCGAGCATATTCGTGCCGCCCTTCTGCACCATTGGCCCGATCTTCACGTTGAACTCCTGCCCATGGTGACATCGGGTGATGCTTTTCTCAAAGAGGCGTTATTGACCATTGGCGGCAAGGGACTCTTCGTAAAAGAATTGGAAGACGCACTCCTGGATAAACGCGCCGATCTGGCCGTTCACTCCATGAAAGATGTCCCAACACTCTTCCCTGATGGGCTGTCTTTAGCCGCGATTTGTCAACGAGACAACCCCTTTGATGCGCTCGTGAGTCCTGTCTATTCCTGCTTAAATACCCTACCCCTTGGAGCCCGCATCGGCACGACCAGTTTGAGGCGTCAATCCCAACTGTTGGCTTATCGGCCTGATGTGCAGATGTTGCCATTGAGGGGAAACATTCATACCCGCCTAGCCAAGCTGGACCAGCATGATTTTGATGCCATTGTGCTAGCGGTTGCCGGCCTTGAACGCATGGGCATGCAAGAGCGCATTGCACAAGTCCTGCCGGACGACATCATGCTGCCCGCTTGCGGGCAAGGGGCTTTAGGACTCGAATGTCGAACGGATGACGATGCCGTTCTGCGTTTGATTGCCCCATTAAATGACGCACAATCAGCCTTGTCAGTGCGAACTGAACGCCGTGTGAATGCATTGTTAGGCGGCAACTGCCATGTGCCCATTGCAATTTATTGCGCGTTGGATGATGATTCCACACGACTAGTGTTGCGCGCGAAGGTGGCCACGCCGAATGGTAAAACCATCTTACGCAATACCCAACGGGGAAATCCAGAAGATGCAATGGCCATGGCCGAGCGATGCGCACAAACATTACTCGACGAAGGTGCGACTGAATTATTGGCTAAATTATGAGTGAACTGAATGGATTACGAGTGCTCAATACGCGCCCATCCAAACAAGGGGAAGCACTCAACCAAGCCATTCGCGATGCAGGTGGTTTGCCCATTGACTTGCCTGCATTGCTCATTGAACCCACGCCTCATGATTGGTTGCCCCAACTCCCAGCGCTAGCATCCATTCAACACGCGCTGTTCATCAGTGCAAATGCGGTAGATTATTTTTTTGCTCGGTTAACAGAAGCGGCCATGCCTTGGCCAGCGGGCATTTGCGTGACCGCAATGGGCACGGCTACGGCAGCCGCATTGAGCCAGCAACGGATTCAAGTGCATCAGGTTCCTGCTATAGCCGATAGCGAGCACTTGCTCACCTTGGATGCGTTGCAGCAAATAGAAAACGATACGGTCTTATTGATCAAAGGTGCCAGCGGAAGAACATTGATAACCGAGACCTTATTGGCTCGCAGGGCCCGTTTGATATCACTGGATGTCTATCGTACCCAGCCACCCTTATTTGATCGCACAGAAATCAATTCACTATGGCAGGATGACGCACTAGATATTATACTCTTCACTAGTGAGCAAGCCATGCGGAATCTTTTAGATGCCTTTGCGGGCAAAGGACAGTCTTGGTTTTGTAGTAAACCATGCCTTGTGATCAGTGAGCGCTTGGCGACGGTGGGGGCTTCACTGGGAATGAAATGCATTCATCTCTGCCACCATGACACGATATTGACAGCTTTAAAAGGATTTAAGCATGACTGACACCAATGAAATAAAAACAACCGCACGCAAGCGAACCCGTCTTGTAAAATTTTTACGCCGTTCAGCCGTGGTCTTGATCGCCGTTATAGTGCTTGCAAGCCTATCGCGCGCCATTGTCACGGCGATGAAAACGCGCCAACAAGTGTCAACAATAGCCGCAGAGACTCGCGTACTCCAACAACAACAAGTAGAAACGCAGGCACAACTGAATTCGACACAAGAAACACTGCGTTTATCCAAGAAAAATCTACATGCATTAAGCGCTCATATAGCCACAGCACAACTGGAACACCGCTACCAAAGCAATGACTGGCTGCTGTTGAAAGTTCGCTATTACTTGGAGTTATCCTGCATCAACGCGCAATGGAGTGACAATGCAGCCACAACAGTGGCGCTCCTGCAAGCTGCCGATGCTCAGCTGGCAACCGTGCATGATCCACGCGTATTTCCCGTACGCCAAGCCATTGCAAAAGAGATAGCCGAATGGCAAGCCCTCTCTCCTGTGGATATTACCGGATTGTTCACACAGTTGGACGCAGCACAACACATCATTGATCGTTTGAAGGTAAAAAAAATGCCCTCACGATCACTGCCCCCGTCATCAGAGCTCGCTCAAAAGTCCTCGAAAACATGGCGGGACAGGCTTGAAGTCACATTGCATCAGTTAGAACAGCTCGTGGTGATTCAGCATCATGAAGAGGCCATTCAACCCTTGTTTACACCGGCCTATGAATCCATGTTACGAGAAAATATTCGCCTCAATCTTCAAGAGACACAATGGGCCATCATCCAACACAACCCAGCAGTGTATCAATTATCACTGACTCAAGCCATCGACACCTTGAGACGCGGTTTTGATTTGACGAATCCCATCACGCAGTCCCTCCTTCAACAATTGACGACGATGCAAAAAACCCAATTGCATCAGGCAAAACCCGCCTTGGGGCGCTCCTTGTTGTTGCTCAACCAATGGATTGAGTCCATGGCTCAAAGCAGCGTTGCAGAGGAGCACCCATGATGATTCGCAGCATACTGATTTGTGCCCTTTTGCTAGCATCTGTATGGCTAGGCGTGCAATTGCACCTTGATCCAGGTTATGTATTGATTGCCGTCCATCATTGGACCATTGAAAGCACGCTCACTGTCGCTATTTTAGGCTTGAGTTTGTTTTTTTTAATGCTGCATGGGCTCTTGTTGTTACTGCATTGGATGGCCCATATTCCACAGTCTTGGACGCGTTGGCGGGCATTGCGTCGCGCCCACCATGCACAAGAAAATACGCGCCAAGGGTTGATTGAATTCAGTGAAGGGCATTGGCTGCGGGCAAGAAATCATTTGATCAATGCATTGCCTGATACCGATAGGCCACTGCTCAACTACTTAACTGCCGCGCGTGCCGCACAAGAAATGGGTGACAGCAAACTGCGGGATGACTATTTACGTGAAGCGCAACAATCCATGCCTGAAGCGAAGATAGCCGTTGAATTAACCCAAGCACAATTGCAATTGGCCAACCGGCAGTGGGAGCAAGCGCTGGCCACATTGAGACACTTGCAAGATTTATCCCCTCATCACCCGTATGTCTTAAAATTATTAATGCATCTGTATGAAGAAGTGAAAGACTGGCCTCAATTGATAGCACTCCTGCCCGCTTTAAGACGGCATGATGTGGTATCGGAGGAAGCATTTGTGCGCTTGCAGAGACACGCCTATTTACAAGCCCTGCAAGACCTCATTAGACAACGTCAACCAGAGGCCATCACAGCGCTCGTGACAGCACTGCCCAAAGTATTGGTCAATGATCCTGAGATCATGGCAGAATACTGCCAATTTTTATTGAACACGCAGGATGAGACTCAAGCAGAATCGATCTTACGGCGTTGTCTACAAAAGCAGTTCGATGACCCATTGATAATGCTGTATGGACAAATCAAACAGAACAAAAACCAACTGAATTTTGCTGAATCGCTTCTAAAGAAAAACCCGCACTCAGCGAGCTTGTATTTATGTTTAAGTCGAATTTGTAAATCGCATCAGTTATGGGGGAAAGCGAAAACCTATATCGATGCCAGCATTGAGTGCACCCCAACGCCTGAAGCTTACGCGGAGTTGGGGGCTCTTCTAGAGGAATTAGATGATAAACTGGCGGCTTGTGAAGCGTACCGCCATGGTTTGTTGTTGGCTACAACGCTTCAAAAATAGCCGCAGCCCCCATGCCGGTTCCAATGCACATGGTTACCATCCCATAACGTCCTTTCGTGCGACGTAATCCGTGCAGCAAGGTCGCTGTTCGAATGGCACCGGTTGCGCCCAAAGGATGTCCTAATGCAATGGCACCGCCCAATGGGTTTACTTTATCCAAGGGCAGATTTAACTCCTTTGTCACCGCAAGGGCTTGGGCCGCAAACGCTTCATTTAGCTCGATCCAATCCATTTGGTCAAGCGTTAATCCTGCGCGTTTAAGCGCCAATGGAATCGCATGAGCGGGCCCAATCCCCATGATTTCAGGCGGCACACCGACCACAGCATAACTCAACAATCGCCCTAAGGGCTGTAATTGATATTGTTTTAATGCAGCCTCACTTGCCAACAAGGCAATGCCCGCCCCATCACTCATTTGTGAACTGTTGCCCGCAGTCACCGTGCCTTTCGCTGCAAAAGCAGGCTTTAATCGCGCAATGGCTTCATAAGACGTTTCAGCACGCGGGCCTTCGTCGCGCATGATCATGCGCTCCCTGCACTCTACAACCCCTGTCACTAAATTCACATGCCTGTCGATGATGGGCATGGGGACTATTTCCGCATCAAAATCACCCCGCTGTTGCGCTAAAATAGCGCGTCGATGGCTCTCTGCTGCAAAGGCATCTTGCGCCTCACGCGTGATGTGCCATCGTTTGGCTACATGCTCCGCCGTAATCCCCATGCCATAAGCAATGGCGATGTGCTCATTGTCGAAAATAGCCGGATTTGCGGTGTATTTATTTCCACCTAAGGGCACCATGGACATGCTTTCCACACCGCCGGCCAATGCAAGCGACAGGTCACCTTGACGAATACCGGCAGCCGCTGTAGAGATGCTTTGCACGCCAGACGAGCAGAATCGATTGACCGTCATAGCCGGCACCGACTGAGGCAAATCAGCCAATAATGATGCAATGCGCGCCACGTTCATGCCCTGCTCTGCCTCCGGCATAGCACAGCCAATCACCACATCGCCAATGGCCTCCCAATCAACCGTGGTTTGGCGTGTTTTTAACGTCTTTATCGTATGCGCCAATAAATCATCCGGTAATGTGTGTTTAAACACACCTCGCGGTGCTTTGCCAACAGGCGTACGAAGCGCATCTACTATGTATACATCGGTCATGATTCAATCTCCTTAATTACGCAATGGCTTTCCAGTCGTCAACAAATGAGCGATACGGGCTTGGGTTAATGGATTTGTTGCGAGCGCCATAAATGCTTCTTTTTCTAAACGAAGCATCCACTGCTCATCCACGTGCTCGCCTGAATTGACATTTCCCCCGCACAACACGCCTGCCAATTGATTTGCTAAATAATAATCATATTCAGAAATAAACCCACCTTCGAGCCAATTCACCAAACCGGCTTGTAACTGCGCGTGCCCCTCGCGCCCTGCGACCGCAAAACGTGTGCTCAGCGGCGGCTTATAGTTCGATGCCTGCATGCATTTGACGGTTGCCAATGCGGCAAAAAGCACCTCGTCTCGATGCATAACCCATCCATCATGTGCCTGCAAATAACCTTTTGTTTGTGCATCCGGCGCACTGCTAGCAACCGTCGCCATGGCTATTTGCTCAAAGTAGGGCCGAATAACGGCCATCAAATCCAAGCCCTTCGCCTTTAATGCAGCACGCATGGCCATTTCTTTGCAACCCCCGCCCGCCGGAATGAGCCCCACGCCT
>DNVL01000006.1 GCA_003507515.1 Legionella sp. | reverse complement strand
CCCAAACTTTAATGGCGCAAAGCAGTGGATGGGCCAATAACCATTGCAACTGGCGTGCCTGATGCACCACACATTGCAGCTGCAAATCAGCGACCTGCAACCATTCATCGGCACTAAAGACACCTTGGAACAACACACAGTCGCGCTGACTCCCGAGCGCACGCAAGGCTTGGGCTTCCTCCAAACAAGCCACGCCAAATGCATCGACATGTGCATCCAGAACCGGCAAGACTAACGCCAAACGGCAACCGTACGCATTGGCTTTCACCATGGCCACTATTTTTTTGTTCGGCGCGCATTGCTTGACCCGTTGCACATTGTGCAACAAAGCGGCTGCATCAATCGTTATTCGGGTGGGTCTTGCCACGTCAATCCTCTCCTTGATAACCGCTAAAGGCCAAATCTTCAAATCGAGTGTATTTGCCTAAGAAGGCGACACGAACGCGTCCAATGGGGCCATTTCGTTGTTTCGCAATGATGATCTCAGCACACCCCTTGTCAGGACTGTCTTCATTATAGACTTCATCACGATAAATAAAGCAAATCAAATCCGCATCCTGCTCAATCGCACCAGATTCCCGCAAATCAGACATCACCGGCCGCTTGTCTTGTCGCTGTTCCAAACTCCGATTTAACTGCGACAATGCAATAACAGGGCAACACAATTCTTTCGCCAACGATTTAAGACTGCGCGAAATTTCAGAAATTTCAGCCGTTCGGTTATCCGCTTTAAAGCCTGCGATCTTCATGAGCTGCAAATAATCCACGACAATAAGGCCTAGCTGGCCATGCTCTTTCATTAACCGCCGCGCGCGAGCACGCATTTCCGCAGGGCTTAAGGCGGGTGAATCGTCAATAAATAAAGGGGCTTCAGACAACATATGCACCGCTGACGTCACGCGAGGCCAATCGTCATCTTCCAATTTACCGGTACGAATTCGGTGCTGATCAATGCGCCCTAATGATGACATCATCCGCATGGCCAACGAATCCGCTGGCATTTCCATGGAAAAAACCAACACCGGTTTGACCGCTTGAATGGCCACATGTTCGGCAATATTCATGACCAATGTCGTTTTACCCATGGATGGTCGACCGGCCACAATGATTAAATCAGACGGCTGCAAGCCTGAGGTGAGTTCATCTAAATCAGCCAATCCGGTGGCGAGTCCTGTAATCGACTCACCACTGTGATAGAGCGCATCAATTTTCTCAACGGCACGCACCAAAATGGATTTAATGACTTCCGGCCCACCATCACCGGCCGTCTGCTCAGCAATCGCAAAAACGTGGCGTTCAGCAAAATCGAGCAACTCCGGCACATCGCGCTCGCCAGGGTTATAAGCCGAGTCCGCAATGGATGTGGCGACAGCAATCAATTGGCGCTGAACCGATTTTTCACGCACGATATCGGCATACGCGGAGACGTTGGCGACACTGGGTGTGTTATTGGCCAGCTCAAAAAGATACGCTTCCCCGCCGGCATCATCCAGGTTATTACTGGATTTTAGGGTGTCGAGCAAGGTCACCACATCAAACGGTTGGCTTTTACTGGCTAAATTAAAAATGGCCCGATATAAAATGCGATGTTCTGTGCGATAAAAATCAGCTTCACATAATTTGGTGCTGATTTTATCCCAGACCTGATTCTCAAGCAGCAGGCCACCGATGATTGACTGCTCCGCTTCCACCGAATGCGGCGGACGTTTCAACGGATCGGCTGTTTTTTTACGCGTTTGCAGTTCTGACATGGTTCCAACGAAAAACGATATGGAGACACATTATACCCTGCATACGCCTAAATGTAACGTGTGGCATAACGTGCCATTCGGGGCTATTCAGGCCGATTTGGAGGAACGTTTTCACGAATATCGTCCGTAATTTGTAGCGCTTTTGTCTTGGATGTGAAGTCACTAAACGTAAGCCCAGTGGTCCAGTTCATGCCATGAACCACCGCGTTGACGATATCCAACAATACGCCCATTAGACCGCGATGGATTGCCAGCTCAGGTTTATATTTCTCTATTGATTGGGTAACGTTCATTTTAAACGCACTCAATTCAATGGTTTCGTTTGCATAATAATCGGTTGTCGCATGACGTAATGCAACATACAGTGAAAAGGCTGCTTTGAATGCCGCTTTGTAATTTTTGCCGCTCGTCTCTGGTGCATCGAGGAACGCCAGTGCTTTCAGTCGCAATGCATTCATCGAGGTATTGAGTGCCGGTAAGTTTTTCCGATCGCCACCGGTTGCTAGAAACTCTGTTTCAAGAATCTGCCTTGCTATTGCCTTGAAATCGTCATCATGCTCAACCAGCTTCAATAACAACATCTCTAACTGCTCGGTGTTGATGTGTTGATTTTGAGCGATGGTCACAAATGTCGCATGCTCAGCAGTCGATGCCTGTTGTATTAAGGTCGCAATGGCATCATTGTCTGTGGCTTTTTCTGCAATCAAAGCCAAGACCGATTCATCTGCATGCGCATTTGCCATGACCGCTTGCAATATTGCGGCAGACGCATTTTGATGAATGATTTGGCATAACAAAGCAGCATCTGACGCTGGGTTTTGCGCGAGGGTTACGAGTACATTCTCATCCGGTTCTTTGCCTAAGAGCAATCTCAGCACATCCATCTCCCTTGATTCTTCTGCCATCAAACGGAGCCCATCTTGGGATATCATGTTGTCTTGGCGCGATAAGTAGGCCGTAAACACATCATGATTTGCCCGTGAATGATGAATGCATGCCAGAAGTGTATCGGGTGTTATGGATGTTTGCGCTATATGAATCAAATCAGCAAGATCAATATGTAAACTTGCAACAGCCGCAGCATAGGTGGCCTCGCCGGCGGCTGCCATATGTACGGCTTGTGCCCACAACGCTGGATCGTTGGTTTTTTCTGCAACCAGGGCGAGCACCTCGTCATTGGCCTGCTCATGGGCCATGACCGCTTGCAATATTGCAGCAGACGCATTTTGATGAATAATTTGGCATAACAAAGCAGCGTCTGATGCTTGGTTTTGTGCGATCGTTAGGAGCACATCCTCTTCTGGTTCTTTGTTTAGCACAGAGCTCAACACGTCCGTATCCCGTGATCGTTCTGCCACCCTGTTGAGTCCATCTGGGGATATCAACGGGTCTTCATGAGATAAATAGCCCCTAAACACATCCTCATTTGCAAGTGCATGACGAGCGCATGCGAGCAGTGTAGCCGGGTCTGTTGATTTTTGGACAACCTGCATCAAACCCCTAAAATAAATTCCTGCATTTGCAATGGCTGCAGCATAGGTGCGCTCCCCGGCTGAAGAGTGAGCAAGGGCTAGTGCAATGCATTCGCTCTCACCCGTCTTTTCTGAAATCTGTGAAAGAACGGTGTCATCTGCATGCAGATTCTTAACGGACGCACCTAATATTGACTCAGAGGCGTTTTTTTCTAACACGCGGCCGAGCAAGGCCGTGTCTGTGGCCTTGACCGCAATTTTTTCAATCATCGCCAAATCATTATTCGCCGTCTTGGTCAAGACGATATCCAGAATCTCATCAACCCCATCATTTGCCAGCTCATGAAGGATGCAATCTTCAAGCGTCTTGGCTATGGTTGATTTGTTTGAAATCGCAAGCAAGATCGCCCTGTTGAGAGCCTTGTTTTTAACCGCCATGGCATAGGTGACCTCACCAGCAGCTGTCTTGTGAACGGCTTCTTCCAACAACACTGAATCGTTGGTTTTCTCAGCTATCAGGGCAAGGACCGAATCATTGGCCAGCGCATGATGAACGCATGCCACCTGTGCCTCGGGTGTTGTGGAGCGTTGGGCCACCTGAATCAAACCGAGCAAATCAATCTTTGGATTTGCAACAGCTGCAGCATAAGTCTCGGCATTGGCTCCACAGTGAAAAACCACATCCTTAATGAGCTTACTATCAACAGTTTTGTTTGCAATCAGGGCAAGAACCGTGTCATCTGCACACGGGTTCCCAACGGATGCACGTAATATTGACTCAGCCGCGTTCTTTTGTAATACGCAACCCAACAGAGCCGCATCACTGGATTGGTTTACGATCGCAATCAGGACAGACTCATCGGCTCGCGCATGGTTCATGGCCGCTTGGCATATCGCAGTTGATGCATGCTGATAGACTATTGCATGTAGCAAACAGGCATCTGATGCCGGGTTCTGGGCTATTTTTACAAGCAACGCCTCATCGGTTTCTTTGACTAGCAGGGAGTTCAACACGTCCGCATTGCTTGATTTTTCTGCCATCAGATGAAGCAGCGCACGATTGGGTCTGGTAACCTTTGATAAATAAACGTTAAAGATATCATCATTGGCCTGCGGGTGTTGAACACACCGTTCCCATGTCGCTTGATCCAATGACTTTTCTACCACTATCATCAGTGCATCGGCCGGCGTGTTGTCGTTTCTCTGTGCGGCTATGTAGGTGTTGTGACCTGCACGTGCATGACGAATCGACTCAGTAATCTGAGAGGCGGTTGTCATTTTATTAACAACCTGGCTCAATACATCATCATCCGCTTTTGGATGCTTCGCAATCGCTAACAATACACCGTCGTTAGGCGATGCAGACGATGCGCAAAGCGCCGTGACAATAACGCACAGGCTTGCACTGTCAGGCGCTTGCTGAATCAGGCGTTGATGCAGCTTTGGTCTATTGTGATACTGAAAAACAAGCGCTATGTGCCCAAGGGTCATTTTCCCGTTATTGACTAGGGCAGGTAACCATTGAGGGTCCAGATGTATACCCGCNNATCGCCGTGATTTGCTCATCGCAATTAAGGGGTATAAAACGCGGTTCCGCCAAGACCGATAATATGGCGTGGTCATCCTTCAACGAAGGAATGCCGTCTACCAATTGTCTTATCAAGTCATGATCCATTTGATTCACGGATAGCGAATCACCACCTGGCTCGCATGATGTGATCGAGGGTGCTTTGGGATCGGATCTAGTATAAGCAACCACACGATCATACAACGATTTAAGTGCCGTTATGTTGAGAACATATGCGTGAAGATAACCCAACGCCATGAACGGAACGTCCCATTGTCTGGTTGTCAAATCATCACTATTCCAATGGGCTGCAACATCATTAAATGCTCTGGCCACTTTTCTATAGCCTTCCATATCTGACGCCATCGCATCTGGAAAGAGGGCCTTCCAATCAAACTGATCTCGATCGGTTGTGGGTGAGCGAGCGATAAAGTCATATACTTTTTTATTGATGGAAAACACCGAACGCAGTTGCTGGATATGTGACGTAGGCGTTTCGCGTCCACAGGATAAATGTTGTTCAAAAAAATCTATTTTTTCCAATGGCTGTTGATCCAACCACGCGTGTGTTGCATCTTTTCCCAATAATAACTGGAATTCCCCGTTAAAATACCGGACCTGCTCAATGATGTCCTGATACTCGGCTGATTGACGCACACCATCGGGTATGTTTCCTGCGAGTACAGTATGCTGGGTTGTGCTGATCCAACAGTGATAACGCACCAGCAAG
>DNVL01000102.1 GCA_003507515.1 Legionella sp. | reverse complement strand
TTCCAAGAGTTCCGTGATAGGCCAATGCAACCTGGGCAATAACGTCTCCATTGCAGCGCATTCATTTCTGAGAAACCAGGATGTGCCGGACGATTCGGTGGTAGTGGGTTTATATCCGGCCAACACGATCAAAACGAACCAACGCGATAATCGACAGGATTTTTTTAGGTTTTAAAATCCATGGGAATAAACCAAACGATTGGCTGTCGTCATTCATCATCCTTAGGTTCTGCACAATGACCAAAATGCGAGTTTCTTTTAAACCCCATTGGGCTATGATTTTACTGACGCTCTTCGCGATGGCACTGTTTGTCAGATTAGGTTACTGGCAACTCGAACGCGCCAGTGACAAACAGCAAATGATGGCGGCTTTAAACGCCTTTATAAAGCAGGTGCCGACACCCTGGGGGTCTAGCGATCCCTTGCCCGCCCAATATCAAACGCTTCGCGTGAAAGGCCACTTTTTGCCAGCGATTTTTTTGTTGGACAATCAGCACCACCAACACCAGTTTGGTTATGATGTCATCTCTCCCTTGAAAATACAGGGCGGTGTCGTTGTGTTGGTGGATCGTGGGTGGGTTCCGGGTGATGTGACACGCCAGCAATTTCCGGAGGTAGAAACCCCCTGTGGTGTTGTTTCATTGGTCGGTAGTGCGTATTACCCATCGACTAAACAATGGATTCTCGGCCAGGCGCTTGAAAAAAAGGGCACTGATTTGGCAGTGGTTGAGTGGGTCGACGCAGATTTAATCAGCAAATTTTTGCATAAATCTGTTTATCCGTTTATCATTCGCCTCAGTAAATCAGCGAACTTCGGTTATGTGCGCGAGTGGGCCGTTGTGGCCATGCCGCCTGAGCGTCATTATGGCTACGCGTTTCAATGGTTTGCGATAGCCCTGGCTATTTTTATTCTATTTATTGCCTTAAACGTGAAGAAAAAAATATGAACCCCACGCGTCGTTATTATGTCATTTTATTATTATTGGTGTTTTTGTTTTCAGCACCAGGGTTGTCCGCGTATTATTTGTACTTTCATCCCCACTGGCTGAATGGTGCGACCACCAATAGAGGGCAGTTTATCCGTCCTCCTCAGGTGATTAACGCGTTAGGCGCGGATTCTAAATGGCGCCTCATCTTGTGGAGTCCTTTGGTGTGCGATGCACCTTGCATGATACAATTGGATAAATTGGCGCGAATTCGTGTGGCGTTGGGCCGGCGATTATATGATGTGGATGCAGGCCTCATGCAGGGTGCAAACGCCGGCCCGATCTCGCTTGCGGTTGCGACACTACTGCGTTCGCATGGCATGTTTTCCGTCATGCTGCCAGCGGTTGAATCCAAGCATTTGTCGGGATTATACCGTCAACCGCAACTTTTTATCGCCAATCCTGACCGCTACCTGGTGCTGGCATATCCCGTGAGCGCAGAACCCGATGATGTATTCCGTGATATTAAACAATTGCTAACAAAAGGATAATGAACGTGATGGCACATAAAGGGTTACGGTTCACTGCAACCTGCGCTGTGATTTTGGCATTTCTGGTGGTGATGTTAGGCGCCTTTACACGCCTGACCGATGCGGGGTTAGGCTGTCCTGATTGGCCCGGTTGTTATGGGCGTTTGGTTCTTCCATCTGGTTTAATTGATTTAACGCAAGCGCAGAATCAATACCCTGAAATCCCCATTGAATCCGGTAAAGCATGGACCGAAATGGCACATCGTTATGCGGCCGGTACATTAGGCTTATTGATTTTAGGCATGGCACTCTATGTGTTTCGTCTCGTGGGACAGAGACGACGCGTGCCTTGGGTGCTGCCATCGGTCTTGCTTTTATTGGTACTGTTCCAAGCCGCGTTGGGCATGTGGACCGTGACGCTGAAATTACTACCCGTGGTCGTCATGGGGCATTTGCTCGGTGGCATCTTGATTTTTGCATGCCTTTGTTATTTTTGGTGGCAATTAAGCCCGTTTCAAGGGATGTGCATGCCTCGCTGGCGTGCATGGATTAACGTCGGCATTTTGATAGTGTTTTGTCAGATTGCTCTGGGCGGCTGGGTGAGTTCCAATTATGCAGGCATTGCGTGCATTGGCTTTCCTCGTTGCAATGGGCAATGGTTACCTACACTCTATTTTGCAAAAGCCTTTGATGTCTTTTCATCGATTGGTGCCAATTACCAAGGGGGTGTTTTGGATAACGAGATCAGAGTGACCATCCAGTGGATTCATCGTATAGGCGCTTACATCACGGCTGTTTATGTACTGATGCTATCAGGTTTCCTCCTCTGGTGTGCAAAGTCGTGTGCGTTACGTTGCGTCGCTGGGTTGGCCCTGTTGCTGGTGATGCTGCAATTGACCTTTGGCATCATCAATGTCATCTATCTACTCCCCCTATGGGCCGCGGTTGCGCACAATGGGTTGGCTGCATTGCTTCTGGCCTCGATGGTGAGCCTGCGGTATCTCACCTCAGAAGGAGTATCATATGACGGCTAGTCTTGGATCACGCTGGCACGATTACGTTGAGTTGTGTAAACCGCGAGTGGTGTTGTTGATGTTATTAACGGCACTGGTTGGCATGTACCTGGCGGTGCCCGGCTGGGTTCCTCTCTCAACCGTTGGCATGACGTTATTGGGCATTGGCCTGTCTGCGGGCAGTGCTGCGGCCATTAATCATTTGGTGGATAAACGCATCGATGCCATGATGGCACGCACTAAAAAAAGACCCGTTGCACAAGGGCGTGTTTCTGTGATGCAAGCCGTGAGTTTTGCGTGCATCTTGGGTATAATGGGGTTGATGGTACTGGTCTTTTTTGTAAACACATTGACTGCCGTGCTCACGTTTGTCACAATAATAGGGTACGCCGGTGTTTACACCGGTTACTTGAAGCGTGCTACACCACAAAACATTGTCATTGGTGGGTTGGCGGGAGCCGCCCCTCCGTTGTTGGGTTGGACGGCGGTGACAAACCAGCTGGATCCCCATGCGTTGCTGTTGGTTTTGATCATCTTCACGTGGACGCCACCTCATTTTTGGGCTTTGGCCATCCATCGATTTGAAGATTATCAACATGCAGAGATCCCGATGCTGCCGGTCACACACGGCATTCGTTATACAAAATTGAACGTATTGTTGTATACCCTTTTGTTATGCGTTGTGAGCGTGTTGCCTGTTGTGGTGGGCATGAGCGGTTGGGTTTACTTGACGGGTACCTTGTTGTTGGATGCACGTTTTTTCTACTGGGCTGTCCTGTTGTATCGCTCTGATGCGCCAAAGGTCGCCATGCAAACGTTTCGTTTTTCCATTGTTTATTTGATGCTGTTATTTCTATTTTTATTGGTTGATCATTATTTGTAGGGGAATGCCTTGTTCGATAAAACAACGGGTTTGACACGTACGGTGGTTGGGTTATTGGCCGTTATCGCCTTGAGCGCTGGCTTGTTTGTGTCCCAGCACTTGCATAAAAAAAAGACCATTGACGCCAGCCAGTTGACCGGAACATTGTTGGATAAACCACGCATGGTGCAGCCCTTCTCACTCGTAGGCATTAACCACAAGCCCTTTAATAATGCCAGTTTGCGTGGGCAGTGGACTATGGTTTTTTTTGGGTTCACCCAATGTGGTTACCTGTGCCCCACCACCCTTGCGGAACTGGGAAAAATGTATCGCTTATTAGGTGAAAAAGGCGTGAAGAACAGGCCGCAGGTGCTCATGATTTCGGTTGATCCTGCCCGAGATGATGAGGCGCATTTGGCCCATTACGTGAAAGCGTTCGATCCCCATTTTTACGGTGCTAGAGGGTCGTTGGCTTCTATTAAAGCGATGACGCAAGCATTGGGCATTGCCTACTTGAAAGTGGCACGTAACGAATCCCATGATGCCCGTGATTACGACATTGAGCACACGGGCACCATCCTGTTGTTTAACCCGAAAGGGGAGCTTATGGCGTTTTTTACAACGCCTCATCACGCCGAACAACTGGCCCATGATTATCTTTTGTTGACAGCTTAAAGGACACCCCGATCTATGAATATTGCAATACTCGCGACCAACCCTAAGTTGTATTCGCACAAACGGTTAGTGGAAGCCGGCATTGAAGCGGGGCATGATGTTCGGATCATCAACCCCCTGTATTGCTACATGAACGTGGCCGCGTCGTCGCCGACCGTTCACTATCGAGGGGGTGAGCTGTTGCCTCATTTTGACGCCGTTATTCCGCGCATTGGCGCGTCCAACACCTTTTATGGCACTGCTGTGTTGCGCCACATGGAAACCATGGGGATGTATGCGTTGAATGAATCGATTGCCATCGCACGTTCACGAGACAAATTCCGATCACTGCAATTGCTGGCGCGTAAAGGGATTGCCATGCCGTTAACGGGCTTTGCCCAATCGCCGGATAATACCGAAGACCTGATTCAAATGGTGGGTGGCGCACCACTCGTGATTAAACTATTGGAAGGCACGCAGGGAAAAGGGGTTGTGTTTGCGGATAGCCATCAATCAGCTGTCAGCATCATTAATGCGTTTAAAGAGATGCATGCGAATATTTTGGTTCAAGAATACATTAAAGAATCGCGTGGCACGGATATTCGTTGCTTTGTCATTGGTGATAAAGTCGTTGCAGCCATGAAGCGGCAAGCCAAAGAAGGGGAGTTCCGCGCCAATGTGCATCAAGGCGGAAAAGCGCTTAAAGTGAAGCTGTCCACGCATGAACGCGCTGTTGCGATTTCGGCTGCAAAAACCATGGGATTGAAAGTCGCGGGCGTTGATTTGGTGCGTTCTAACCATGGCCCATTGGTGTTGGAAATCAATTCATCCCCAGGTCTTGAAGGCATCGAATCTACCACGCACGTTAATATTGCCGGTAAAATCATTCAATATATTGAGAAACATGCCAAGCCGACCACGCAGAATCAGCGTTTTCAGGGGTAATTGAACGGCCCTTGTCTGCGGAGCCCATCATCCGAACAAAAAAATACATCTTGCGCATGCGTCGCGGCCGCTAATCAGATGATAATTTGAACCGATTTTTTAGCGCAATCCGCATGCTCTCATCCAGACTCGTCAAGGGCAGGGTCGCAAGCCCCGCTGCTCTATAGAGTGCGTTGACGGATTCCGACTGAATGGCTTCCAAATGCAAGGTGACCGTATTGAGGTCGCCGCGAGACAAAGGTCCTGTGAGGGCTTGGTTGATATGTGCGGCTTCCCGTATGTGGGTCAAACTGCTTTGCATGAGGTCTTTTGTGATGTTCTGCGCTTGAGCCTCAGATAATCCCGCTTCATGAAATAACGCGATAGCACAACTGGCTAATGTAACCATATAATTGGAGGCCATCACAGCCGCTGCATGGTAGGTGGCCTTTTTTGACGCTGAGATGGGGATTACGTGAGCGCCCATTTGGGTAAATAGGGTGGTTAAGGTAAGCACCGCGTCAGGATCGCCTTCCACCACGCAATCGCAATCTTTAAATGCGTTGATTTGCACGTGATGGGCGCGGAATGCCCGAAGCGGGTGAATACTCGCAACTAGCCCACCCTGTTCACGCAGTGGCGCCAATATTTCTGAACCCAGCACGCCACTGCAATGTGCAATGACATGGCCTGGCAAGAGGCTGTGGTTATGGGTCAATTGGGTAGCACAACCCTCAATGGCGTCATCGGGTGCGGTGATAAACNNTGCAGCGCGCTATTGAGGTTGCGACTGCAAAGAGTGAGTGGCTCGGCGCGCTTGAAATCGAGCAGGGATGCGGCTAAATGTTGACCTAATCGCCCGGCACCAATGATATTAATTTTCATCTGCATTCTTTTGGGTCAAATCAAGGGCTCTAATATATCTTAATATCGGTGATGTGACAAAACACGCGGTTTGGTTGTATCATGCGTCCTTCGCTATTTTTATCTGAATGAGTGACATGCCTTCTGATCATATTAAAACGGTCCCGCAATACATCGCGCCTAAACGCGCTTTGACGGCATTTGCCGGTTTCATGGCCAATCTTAAAGTCCCGGCGATTAAAAATTATTTAATTCACGATTTTATACAAAAATACCAGGTCAACATGCAGGAAGCAAAAGAGGAGCAAGTGGAGCATTATGCGTGTTTCAATGATTTCTTTGTGCGCCATTTGAAGGCTGAATGCCGTCCTGTGGCGGATGCGGGCGTGGTGTCGCCCGTCGATGGTGTGATCAGTGAAATAGGTCGGATAACGTCCGGACGATTGTTACAGGCCAAAGGACGAGATTACACCGTGAGTGAGTTGCTCGCCTGTGAATCGGCCTTGAGCACCCCATTTGACAACGGTTCGTTTGCAACACTCTACTTGTCGCCTAAAGATTACCATCGGGTGCATATGCCCATGGATGCGACCCTAAGAGAAATGATTTACGTACCCGGAAAACTCTTTTCCGTGCAACCGACCACGGCACGCGTGATTCCCCGTTTATTTGCTCGTAACGAGCGGTTAGTGGTTTTTTTTGATACGTCTGTAGGGTTAATGGCGATGGTATTGGTGGGGGCTACGATCGTGGGCGCGATTGGCACGGCATGGCATGGTGATATTCGTCGCGGACGCCAGCGCGTGCGGTTTGATTACGCAGGCAATCCAGCGGTCAATACCCAGCTGCAAAAAGCGGCCGAAATGGGGTATTTTAAACTGGGCTCGACAGTGGTTCTCTTGTTCGCGGATGGTGAGCGCATGCAATGGCGGCCTGATTTGCAGGCAGGCTGCGGCATTCGTTTTGGGGAAGCGCTAGGGAGCGTTGTTTAGCGATCAGTGAAGTTATAACGGATAGTGTACAATGATGGTTCAGTATACAATAACGTGACGAGACGTCACTAACGGATTGCCCTATGCGAATGATCGTGGTTTTTTTGGTGGTGACACTCATCGGCTTGCAAGCCAAATTATGGGTAGGCGATGGCAGCATCGCTCAGTGGTTTCATCTGGAAAAAAAATTAGCGGCCCAGGAGGAGGAAAATAAAAATCGCCTGGCACGCAATCGTGCCCTTGAAGCGGATATCGCTGAGCTTAAATCGGGTGATCAAGCCTTAGAGGAACAAGCGCGATTTGAACTGGGCATGGTGAAAGAAGGTGAATCTTATTATCAATTTGTCGATTGAGTATCAATGTGTCCAATGAATCTTTAGATGAACCCTTAGAAAATGAACAACGCCGGCGGTTTCTTTTGGCCGGTGCTTGTGCCCTTGGGGGAGTGGGTGTTTTGTGCGCCTTGACGCCGTTTGTTTCCTCCTGGATGCCGAGTGCCGCAGCACTGGAGGCGGGCAAGCCCGTGCAGGTTGATTTGAGTGGGCTTGAGCCCGGCCAGCAGATGACGGTTGAATGGCAAGGCAAACCGGTTTGGATTATTCGTCGTACATCGGACATGCTTCACGCGCTTAACACACATATTAACGCTTTGCGCGATCCGGATTCGCGTGTTGCTCAACAACCGGCGTATGCACAAAATGCTTACCGTTCCATCAAACCGGAATACCTGGTCCTGGTGGGGGTGTGCACGCATTTAGGCTGCTCGCCCAAATACAAGCCCAATGAACATGCGCATGCGTCTGATGGGGGCGGTGGGTTTTATTGCCCGTGCCATGGTTCGCGTTTTGATTTGTCAGGCCGCGTGTTCAAATCCATGCCGGCGCCTATCAATCTGCAGGTGCCTCCTTACCGGTATCTGAGCGACCATTCGATTTTGATTGGCGAGGACCCGCATGCATAAACTCCTGAGATGGTTCGATGATCGTTTTCCGTTGATCAGCACGTGGAAAACGTATTTAAGTGACTATTATGTCCCCAAAAATTTAAATGTTTTCTATTGTTTTGGGGCTTTGGCGTTGTTGGTCTTGTTGAATCAACTGTTAACGGGCCTTATGCTCACCATGTTTTACACGCCCACAGCGCAAGGTGCATTTCACTCCATTGAATACATCATGCGCGATGTGAATGCTGGGTGGTTGTTCAGGTATCTGCATTCAACGGGGGCATCAGCCTTTTTTATTGTGCTGTACGTGCATCTGTTTCGCGGGTTACTGTATGGTTCTTATCAAAAACCACGGGAATTGGTTTGGTTGCTGGGCATGGTGTTGTTTATACTGTTAATCTTAGAGGCCTTCTTTGGCTATTTGTTGCCCTGGGGGCAGTTGTCTTATTGGGGCGCCCAAGTCGTGACCTCCCTTTGTAGCGCCATTCCGTTCGTTGGTGATACCTTGGTATTGTGGTTGCGTGGTGATTATACGGTGGGCAATGCAACATTGCAGCGGTTTTTTGCCTTGCATGTGATGGGTGTGCCCTTTTTAGTGGTTTTTTTTGTGTTTTTGCACGTCGTTGCTTTGCATAAAGTGGGTTCGAATAATCCTCAAGGCATTGATATTCAGCAACACTTGGATGCAGAAGGCCAGCCTTTGGATGGCATCGCCTTTTATCCCCATTATGTTTGGCAAGATTGTGGGGCCGCCATTGTGTTTTTGATGGCTTTTTTTTCGGTGGTTTTTTTCTTTCCTGATATGGGGGGGTATTTTTTAGAGCCTGCGAATTTTTTGCCGGCAGACCCGCTCGTAACACCAGATCTGATCACACCCATTTGGTACATGGCCCCTTTTTACGCCATGTTGCGTGCGATTCCCGATAAATTACCGGGTGTTTTTGTGTTGTTTAGCGCATTGTTGGTCTTGTTGTTACTGCCTTGGCTGGATAAAAGTCCTGTGCGGGCGATGCGTTATAAAGGGCGTTATTCAAAAGTGGCCTTTGTTGCCTGTATGTGCGCTTTTTTGACATTGGGTTATCTAGGCACGATGGATATAACGCCTCTTGCATTGTATGGGGCACGCATTTGCACGGCCATTTATTTTGCCTATTTTTTATTGATGCCCTGTTATACGCGTTTGGAAGCGCATCAGCGTGTGCCTGAACGGATAACGTGCATATGAAACGATGGGTTCTCGTGATTTTCTTCCTACTGCTGTCATGCGCACATGCAGATAGGGCGCAATTGAAACGTGGGGCTTATGTTTTTAAAAATTATTGCTCAGGCTGCCATGCATTGCGGTATATGCGTGAGGCGCGTATGACGCATGACCTAGGCCTGACGCCTGGGGATGATGGCATGGATTTTACACACATTAGCATGCCCGCAGCCGATGCGCGCCGGTGGTTTGGTCGAATGCCACCTGATTTGTCACTCACAGCCCGCGTGCGGGGGACGGCGTGGCTTGCGGCC
>DNVL01000264.1 GCA_003507515.1 Legionella sp. | reverse complement strand
AAGGCATCATGGGCCCGATGGTGCGCTCTTTTGACTGGAGCCAAACATCGATTGGCCCGCGAGAATCTTGGTCAATAGCCCTGAAAGCTCATGTGAGCATGATGCTTGCATTGCCTACGGCAGCCATCATTTTTTGGGGCGAAGAACAGGTTCAGATTTATAACGATGGTTTTTTGGTGATCATGGGACCACGCCACCCTCATCATTTGGGGTCAACATTACGTGAATGTTGGCCTGAAGCATATTCAAGGGTGGATCCTTGGATGAAGCGAGTCACACAAAACGGGGAAGTGGTCATTTTTGAGCGCTCGCTTTTCACCTTGACACGCCATGGTTTTACCGAGGAATGCTATTTCTCCTTCACCTTCAGCCCGCTCAAAAATGATGAAGGCAACATTGAAGGATTGCTTGAAATCGTGACTGAAGAGACTGAATCCATTTTATTCGAACGGCGTGTAGACATGCTGAGGAAAATATATCCATCAGCAAATGCAATGTCGAATACCATTCAACACTTTATGGATGTGATTTCATCGAATCTACACGACATACGCTTTGCTTGTATATTCCTGACGCCAGGCCCCGTCACGCAGCTGGCGTTAGCGGGGCATTTGGGGGTAGGAGAACAAATCAAAGATGGGTTTGGATTCACTGAACTCATGAGATGCGTTCGTGAGGTCTTCTCAACAAACATAGGCCATGAAATAAATAACGTCCAAAACCTGATGCCGCATGCTCCTCTTGGACCTTGGCCAGAACTCACCCAAGAAGCCATCCTCCTTCCCATCCGCTATAATGATTCAACGCCCACGAAAGGCGTTGTGATCTTCGGTATCAGTCCGCAACTTCCATTCAATCAAAAATATCGCGCATTTCTTGAAGACGCTGCACGTGCGTTTGCGTCGGCTTTAGAACACGACGAACAAAGGCGGCGATTTACCCAAGAAGAATTTCGTACGCTTGCTGATAACGCACAAGATTGCATCACACGGTTTGATCGTAAGGGGCGTTATGTGTATGCCAATCCATTTTATACCAAACTGCTTCAATTGCCCGCTGAGGCCATTATAGGCAAGACCGTTATAGAGATGAATAGGAGCCCCACAAACCATGAATGGGGATCGAAAATTCAGGAGGTCTTCGACTCAGGTGAGTTGAAACGTTTTGATCACAAGACCGTTGATGGGCGCTGGCTGGACATGCAAATCATACCTGAGTTACATGGTGATGAAATCGAGACCGTGCTATCGATCGCACGTGATGTGACGGAACGCAAGTTACTGGAGGCAGAGCTCCGCGCTGCGATTGATGTGCGCGATGAATTTTTATTGATTGCTTCTCATGAGCTGAAAACCCCGGTTACCACCATTAAATTGCAAATTCAGACGCTTCTTCGGTTTCTTAAACAATCGGAGGGAACAGTTGATGTTGTAAAGCTCATTCAATTTGGAAATAAAATAGATGATTATGTGCGTAGACTCACCGCATTGATCGATGACCTTCTCGAAGTTTCTCGTATTTGCGCAGGAAAACTGAGCTTGAATTTTAATGAGACTGACTTGTCATCACTCCTCGACGAGGCCATCGATCGCGCGATCCCCATGCTACACATGGCTGGAATCACGGTGGATAAAAAAATTGAGAGGCCAGTCATGGCCCGGGTTGATAAGCTGAGAATGGAACAAGTGATCTCAAACTTACTGAGTAATGTCGAGAAATACGCCCCAGGTCAACCGATAGAAATTCAACTGCAATCTCAATTAGACAAAGTAACCCTTTCAGTGCAAGACCTGGGCCCAGGGATCCCTTCACACTATCTAGAGCAGATTTTCGATCGTTTCGAGCGGGTGAGCGCTGATATGACCCGAACAGACGGATTAGGCATGGGCTTGTATATTGCGCGGCAGATTATAAACGCCCACGGTGGAAAAATTTGGGCAGAAAGCGGCGTGGGTCGCGGATCTTGCTTCATGATTGAAATACCGATAGCGCACGAGCGATTGCAATGACCAAACGTCGTATATTAATTGTTGATGATAATCAGGGGATTCGAGAGTCTGTTGCTTATTTACTCGAATCTGAAGGGTTTCACGTGAGCATAGCTGTGGATGGCTACGATGCCATTGAAAGGCTTAAAGAAGGGGTTCTTCCGTGTTGGATAATGATGGACCTCACGATGCCCCGGATGGGTGGAGAGAAATGCCTAGAGCACATTAGGTGTCATTCTGACTGGAAGGATATCCCCATTACGCTCGTATCCGCTTCGGGACGAATCAAAGAACAAGCCATGGCGCATCATGTCGACTATCTGCAAAAGCCGTTCGAAATTGACAGTCTGCTCGCAACCGTCAAGAGGCATTGCGGGTAAACAACGATCAGGAGATGAATATAAAAATAGACTGAAATTTTATTGCCCTATAAAAGCTCCCGGATTTTGCCGGGAGTTCAATAAAGCGGGAAAAGAGGTATTTAGGCTGAAAAACTGATAAAAATTTCATCCTTATTAGAACGAGTAACCACACCGCCCACGCCATGGTTTTTAACAGAGCTAAGGGCAAATGAATCATGTCCTCTCCACGTTTTGTATTGGCACATCACCATTCCAGTGATTGGATTATATTCAACACCTGAATTATGATATCCCGCTGCTTTTAAATCCGATGGAATGCTCGAGTCTGGAGTGATATTATTTTTAAACACAGGAGGAGTGATTTCCGCATTATTTATTTTTTCTGTACCCATGCCCTCTAAGTAGGTGCCAGAATGAGTCACTATGTTAACCCCACTGCTTTTAATAGCAGGACAATGAATTTTTACATTCATTTGGCGGCCTGCAGCTGCAGAAAGAGATGTACTTAATACAGAAATTGCAAGACTACACGCTATTTTAAAAACTAGATGATGCATAATATCTCCATGTTGAATGATATGTAACTGAATAATGATAACGTTATAAAAATGATTAAAGCCACAACATTTATCATGGTAATGGGTAAAAGCGGCGGGATATATTAGGGCTTTCCTTACTCGACTTTGGCCTTTTTAAATCCCAATGCGGCAAGATCTACTCGACCTGAATATCCTAAACACTGTGTGTAAAATATTTGAAAAGAACGGTTTTTTGTTCTGACCGTCATCAGGCCACGCAACACCCATGATGATTTATTATTGGTACAATAGCCGCTGATTCAACCTCGCTCCACAATATATGTCTCCATTAAATGTTGCCATATGGTTGGCTGCTCAATTGCAATTGGATTATGATAAGTTTTAGTGGCGATGAGGGAAGGATGTGGGTCTGAGTTATCATAAACACACAGGTGAAATGAATCGTTGTGTGCTTACCTATGAAAAATCGGAACTTACCCAACGTCACACATGCTACCATATATGAAAAATGGCGAACAGATGCGAAAAAATACGGAATGGTTTTCATTTTAGAAATATTATTTGCCCTGAACCGGGATCTTTTCAGGCGGAATCCATACTACATGACCGTCGCGCCATTCACAGATGGGGTTCCCCATGCGTTTATGTTGTAATAAGGCGTGATTAACACCCGTCTGTATGATTTTAGTCATTTTGTCAGAGTCATTTAAAATATCGGCAATTTGCTTAGAGCGTGCGTTATTGTTGATTATATGTCTCCATTAGATACTTAATGCATCTT
>DNVL01000112.1 GCA_003507515.1 Legionella sp. | reverse complement strand
ATCATGCCGTGGAACTTTCCTTTCTGGCAAGTCCTGCGCTTTGCAGTCCCCAACCTAATGGTGGGCAATGCAGGCCTATTAAAGCACGCTCCCAATTCAACGGGAACCGCCCTGCTGATTGAGCAACTGTTGTTAGAGGCAGGCTTTCCAAAAAATGTGTTTCGCAGTTTAATCATTGATGTTGATTTGGCCCCTTTTGTGATTCACCATGCGCATGTTGCTGGCGTGACATTGACTGGCAGTAACCCAGCGGGAAAAAGTGTTGCATCCGAGGCTGGTGCTGCGTTAAAAAAAGTGGTTTTAGAATTGGGCGGCAGTGATCCTTATGTGATTTTGGAAGATGCTGATCTCGAACGGGCCGCTGAACAATGCGTCCTGTCACGCTTAAACAATGCCGGCCAAGTGTGCATTGCAGCCAAACGCATGATTGTGGTGGAATGTGTTAAATCAGCCTTTGAGGCGCTCGTGCTGGCAAAAGCGAAAACCTATGCCATGGGTGATCCACAAGACTCAAAAACCACCTTAGGACCCATGGCACGTGAGGATTTACGTGCTAAATTGCATGATCAAGTCACCCGCTCGATAGCCGCAGGCGCACGCTGTCTTTTAGGCGGAACACTGCCCAACCGTCACGGCTATTATTACCCCGCCACCGTGCTCACCGATATAACGGTTGATTCGCCTGCATTTCATGAAGAACTGTTTGGGCCTGTCATTTGTATCATTGGTGCAAAAGATGAGGAACAGGCGATGCGTCTTGCCAATGCAACGGCATTTGGTTTAGCGAGCGCCATCTTTACGCAAGATCTCGAAAAAGGGGAGCGGCTCGCAAGAGACGGTATAGAGGCAGGCACCTGCGCCGTCAACACGCTGGTCGCATCCGACCCACGTTTGCCATTTGGCGGGATAAAGCAATCGGGATTTGGGCGTGAATTGAGCATGGAGGGCATGCATGAATTTGTCAATATTAAGACAGTTATCGTATCACGATGAAGGCAAACCCCAGCCCTCGGCATTCATTGACTCACTTTCAATACTTGGCTTTGAAGAACAACCGGAATCTTCGAATGCTGAATGATCTGCAGGATACGATGCCATTGAGCGCTACTCATGGATTTTTGAGCATCACCTGTGGTATGAAAATATAACACAATCCACCCATTCCGCGTTTTTGTTTCTGTTAAAAATTCGCCGAATAAAGCCTCATTCACAGGATGAGACATATCATAGATCACATGATATTCTGCATCGGCTGCAGGCATGTCGTTTATTTCATGCTGACCGCTGACAACCTTTAGCGCGGAGGATGTTGTTATCTCCCACCCGTCACGATGAAGCATCATGAGCTTGGATAGGGATACAGGGCAGCGTTCGTCATTTGCTAATGAAATCATGCCTGAAAAGTGGTGCTGGTTCATTACGGGCATGATTATTTTATTATTTTCTTCAAAGAAGGCATTATCAAACCATAGGGTTAATAAGCCGTGGTGAGGCCACGCAATGGGTTTAATGATTGACACCGGTTTGTTTTTTAAATACAACGACATGCAATGGGGCGTTTTTGAAAAATGGCCTATGAAATAAAATAAGATAATGACAGGCAGTACCATCATGCTAGAAAATACAACTCGGACGTACGTGTCGATATGAAAGATGTTTTTCAATGATTTTTTCAAGAAGTGACCATGCATTTTCGTACCCATATTCACAAAAGAGCGCTTAACGAAATCGCACCGTATTGATATTTATAATCGGGTGATCCCAAAAATGCCGACACTTGGCGAGACATCGCATAATACGCATTTAGAACAAGATATGAGTTAATCGGCCCATTTAACCCAATGCCCCATTGCCTTGTCGGGCTCGTCGCTGTCGGGTTGCCTGTTATACCGATGTTTTGAACGCCAAGACCGCCATCTAAATAATAATGCCACACAGAGTGGACTCGACCACCGACTCGGAGAATAGCCGCGCTAGCATTGTATTCGTTCGGACTGAAATAATAAGGGGAAACAAATTTATCGGTATAACCTCTATTTTGCAGCGTGAGATTTAATCCCATGACCGTCCAAAGGGTTGTGGTTGCCGAAATAAAATAACCATTACGGATGTTATCATCGCTAAGATTCAGTCGACTCATCGAGCCATTGAAACGCACATAAGGCACCGGGCTTAAACAAACGGTTGCAGCCTGCTGATAACCACTGATATGGTGAGAGAAGGCAGGAAATGTTTCAACGATCTCGTTTTTTGTGAGCCATTCCACGCCAAAATAATCATTCGGTCGATAGCTCGCATTGGCGAGCCATAACAGCGGATTCCATCGCTGATACCTCGTGGGCTCAAGTTTCCCATTAAAGGTTAACGTTCTCGTGGGTCGCCATTTTTGCCGAAAATAGACGCCTTGGGCATTTAAGAGCGAAGACGATTGTTTATACCGAATTTGCTCCATTCCGACAAACGATTGGTAATGGTAAGACCAATAATGACTATAATCCAGTGCTGAACGTAAAACAGAAAAATGTTCGGAATCTTCCGCATCAAAAGCACTGGGTGTTAACACATTGGGATGCGTGTTCAATGACGTTTGCCACGCCAAATCTTTTAAGTCTCGTCCAAGATTAGAATTCGGTGGGATGGTTTGGGTAATGGGTTGATATTTTGTTAATATTTTTTTAGTCAGGTCCGCTTGATCAGCCCAGAGGGTTGCTTGCGCCGCTGCAATCGTCATTTCTGGTGTCGTGAATGCTGGCTCTAAAGGGATTGAACGATAAGCCAATAGAGGTCTGTCAGCATACGCCTCGCTTTTAATGAGGCCTGCCTTTGATAATTCAACGTCATGCGCGTTTGTGGACTCCTTCAGAGCACGCTTATAACTAGACATTGCAGCGTAATAACGACCTAACCAAAACTGCATTTTACTAATGCCAAATAAAGCGATGGTGTATTCGTACGGTTTTCTTGCAATATCCAGTGCGGATTGGTAATTCATCAAAGCGAGCCGAGGTTTGTTGCGTTCAGCATNNTATCAAACGCGATTTCTTGGGTTAATAGAGGCGCTTTTTTCTTGATCATGGGTTGACGAACCCAATGAGATGGCGTGCCTTGAGCTGGCGATGAAATGGCCTTGATGGGTGCGATTGATGAGGGGATACGCGCATAAATCCACTGTTGCATTTTATGCATGCCTTGCGTTGCAATGTTTAATTCCGCATCTGACTTAGCCAAAAGATGCGCTGATTGATAATATTTCAACGCGATACTGGGCTTGTCTAGCTCCGCATAGCATTGCGCGGCCAAAATCATGATGGGATAATGCGGTGTGCCATGCATTAATGGCTGCAAAGTCACGAGTGCAGCAACACCAAAGTTGGCATCAATATAGGCCTTCACCCAATGGATTCGTTGCGAATATGAAAAAAAGGTGGTATCGATAATTGGCGTAATATAGGAAACAAAAGGTGCATCCGCCGGGCTGTTTTCAAATATAAACAAGAGCAACAAGGCCACCACAGATTTTTTAAACCCGGTCACTTCGTGCCCCATCTCTTTTTTCTGACAAAAATCTCTTGTATATAACCATGAATACACGCAGGCGTCATCAGAAAATTATAAAACAACATATAGAAAAAATACCCCCAAACATTGCGTCGAACACGCAGCAGATTTTTTTTGAACATCTTTCGTTGCCCAAGAAAAAACGTGAGGTTCATCAACATCGCGATCGGTAAAACAGCGAGGGTCATGGGACCCGCAATCAGATAGTGACCAAAGAATGCGCCAATAATGCCGGGTACAAAAATAAAAACAAAGGCCATGTCAAGGGCTGGATAAAGAAAATTCCAATACACCACGAAGGTGATAAGCCTAGGCCTCACCAGAATCTTAGGATAAGCAATAAACGCTTCTACCATCCCGCGTGACCATCGGCTCCGTTGATGAAAAAAAACCTTGTATGCGGTGGGGGCACTGGTAAACGAGATGGCATTTTCTGAGAAATCAACGCGATAGTTCAGCGCTAAAAAGCCCCAAGTCATCACGATATCTTCACCCACCGTATCTCGCCACCCTCCCACTTCCAAAATACAGCGTTTTTGGTATAACGAGAGTGCCCCTTGCGCAACCAACGTTGCCTGAAATAAACTTTGCATGCGTTTAATGGTTGCGATTGAAATAAAATAATCCCATTCTTGCAAGCGTGTCATAACGCTTTCGCGTGAATTTTTAACATAGACACTGCCGGCAACCGCTGCCGTTCCCGCGGGCGCATTCAAATAGCGAAGCGCCAATTGCTTAATGGTACTGGGCATTAAATGGGTATCAGCATCAATGGTGACAATGTAGTCATGCGTTGTGTGCGCAAGCCCCGTATTCAATGCATTGGCTTTCCCTTTTTTCTTTTCTTCTAAAATAATGAGGTTGTCGGCTTTGATGCCCTTTAGAATCTCTAAAGTAGCGTCTTTCGACCCGTTATCAATGACAATGATTTCGATTAAGCCTAAATAGTTTTGTTTAATAATGCTGTCAATGGTGCTTTTTATATGAACTTCTTCATTAAAGGCCGGCACTAAAACAGAAATGTTTAACCAATGCGAAACCGGTTTGGCTTTAGGCCGTTTATCAAAAAGATATGCCGCCAATAAAAAAGCATTCATAAAGCCAGGGATGAGCGCAATTAAAGAAATGCAAAGCAAAGCGAGTGGAAAAGTAATGTAGTAGCCAAGATCTCGAATCCAGGGTAGACAAATCCATGCACAAAGAGAAAGCCATGTTAACGCTATACAAATAGACAAACTAAATTTTATTCTTACAGGAATATACATTTCTCATCCGTTCACATGCAACGGCTGAGAATATACACTAGACCTGTGGTTTTCCCTAGTCAGACCTGAGGTTTTCCATGATTTTCGTTCATATATTGGCCCAAGGTATCGACTTGAAAATGGACTCACGTGCTGGAAAGCGCAGTGTCGGTGCTGGATTTTTAAGCGCTTCTGTCAGCGTGATAAATGCATACCCATTTTTCTTATACATTTGAAGCACATCGCCCAATAGATAACTATTTAGGACATTCGCATGAAGGAGCAATATCTGTTTTACAGGCTCACCTTTTGCACGCTTCTCCGCTTTAAGTGTTTGATCCCAAATGTATGCCAGGTAGATTGGCCTTAGTGTGTTGATATAGGCCTCTCTTGCATGAAAAGGCACTTTGTAGAGCCGTTCATTGAACTCATAATCCTTGCTGTCAATGGTGACAGGCGCCAAAATATAATGGTGGTCAGCCAAGTAATCCAGCACCGGGCGTTTTGTTTTACTGCTCCCTTCGGCAAGATAGGGATAGCGGAAATATTTCGGTTCGGTTAACAAGGGGGCCAATATTTTATCGGCTCGATCAATGTCCGCAATATATTGATCCGCACCCATGGTGTTTAAATTGTAGTGCGAATAGGTGTGATTGCCGATCATGAATCCGGCGTTACGAAACTGCTCTAGAAATGCCCATTGACCCTGTTTTATAGATCCAGCAATCACAAAACCCGTCGCGGGCACCTCGTTTTCAGTGAGGGCGGCCATGATTCGAGTGAAGCGTTCCGTTGAACGTTGCTGATTGCCAATCGTGTCCATTCTGGACGCCACAAGCGGTAAATCATCAATGGTGATGGCGATTTCGCGCAAGTCTGCAAAACAGGTACTGCTCCATAAAAAAAGACAGGCATAATAGAGTGTTCGCATCAAGAATCCATTATCAGCTTCGTATATGTCATGATTGTAGCACTTGAAATGAGAAAGGGTACATGACTATTGCATTGATTAATGTCAAAATGGCGGCTTTCAGCAATGTTCATTTTCAGGAGTACCCTCATGGAATGGTTTGCACAAGCACCGGCTAATATTGCCTTGATTAAATACATGGGCAAAAAAGACCATCAGAAAAATATCCCAGACAATCCTTCGCTCTCCTATACGTTAAATAATCTCTTGAGTCATGTCGTGTTAGAAACCCATTCCGGTCAGCAGGACGTTTGGGAGCCTCTCAATATCCCGGGTGCCAAACCCTTTGCCTTATCCAACGCGGCACAAACGCGCTTTCTCAATCACCTTGCGTTCTTAAAGACGCATTTTAATTATTCCGGCTCATTTATCGTGCGCTCGAGCAATAATTTCCCACACAGCAGCGGGTTGGCGAGTTCTGCTTCCAGCTTTGCCGCCCTCACTAAATGTGCAGGCCATGCATTGAGTGAGCTGACCGAAACGGTGCTGCCTTCCGTTGAAACGCAAGCCAACCTCAGTCGTCAGGGATCAGGATCGTCTTGCCGTTCTTTTTTCTCTCCCTGGGCCTTGTGGGATGAAGAAATGGTGACTGCCGTTGAATTACCCTACATGGAATTGCTTCATGAGGTCATCGTGGTGAATCAAAAGGAGAAAGAAGTCTCGTCTAGTGCCGCCCATCAACGCATTCATACGAGCCCTCACTATGTCGGCCGAAGCCTGCGCGCAAAGGAAAACCTCCGATTACTTTTGGATGCATTCACTGCAAAAGACTGGGATGTCGCCTATGAGATTTGTTGGCATGAATTTCAAGACATGCATCGCTTATTTTCCACCTGCGACCAGCCTTTTTCGTACATCAATGACAGGACGCTTGCGGCCCTAGACACGTTGCGCGAAGTCTGGCTACGAGAAGGAGATGGTCCTCTGGTCACCATGGATGCAGGGCCTAACATTCACTTGCTCTACCGGACAGATCAAGCCGCATTAGCACATCAGATCAAAGTGGATTACTGGGTAGGCAATTATGATGTGTTGTAATTTCCAAACCACCACGCATGGAAAGTGGATTTTGGCGGGCGAGCATGCCGTACTCCGCGGGCATCCCGCGTTGGTCTATCCCATCCCAGACAAAACGCTGACCCTGCATTATCAAACCTCAACCGCCAAAATAACCCTCGATTGTTCAGGCGAACAAGGAGACGTCATTCCCCCCCTATTCTGGAGCGTCTTTGAACATGGGTTACGCCTTTTAAATACACCGCAGGATACTATCCTTGGCCAGGTTCAAGTGCAAAGCAATATTCCCATCGGCGTCGGTTTAGGCGCATCAGCGGCACTTTGCGTGGCCATTTCGCGCTGGTTTGCCAGTCTAAACCTGTTGAGTCACGAGCAGATTCAACCGTTCGCCCAAGAATTAGAGCACCTATTTCATGGCCAAAGCAGTGGCGTGGATGTTGTAGGGGCCGCGGCCATTGGGGGTGTCTATTTTCAGCAAGGCGTCACGTCAGCCATCCTGCAGGCATGGAGTCCAGACTGGCGTTTATCAAACTGTGGAGACGTCGGCATGACCGCACCCTGCGTTCAGGCCGTACAAGCCCTTTGGCAAACCAACGCCGCGCATGCGGAGGCCATTGACCATCAAATGCGAGATAGCGTGTGCTGCGCACGGGCGGCGCTGGAGGATAAAAGCCCCTCATCACGAGAAAAACTGGCCGCCGCCATTCACTCTGCTGCAGATTGTTTTCAACAATGGGGATTGGTAACCCCCCGCCTACAACACCACATGCAAACACTACGTGATAACGGTGCGCTTGCTGTGAAACCCACAGGATCGGGTGGCGGGGGTTATGTGATGAGTCTATGGCCTTAACGTCCGTCGATTGTTCTCGAATACCATCACGCGTTACCTGATGCATTCAACCGTTGAATGCGGCTCGATACGGTCAAAAACCGATTGAATGATATCCTGAGTATAAGAGCGCCGGATACAATATTCAGGCAGAGAATGATTATGAAGATAAATGGAGAGTTCAAAGTTATCAAGCACTGCATTTGGACCAGCCTCCACCGCATCAATAAAGACCACAGGCTGATTGCCATATGCTTTTTGGACATGATGAGCCACATAAGCTTCCAATACGGCTTTTCTGTGATCATCCAAATCCTGTCGATAATATCGACCACTAAACGTATAAATTTCCATATAGCCGTCTCTTTGAGCCAAATATCCTCCATATAATACCGATCCATCATATCCTGGGTGAGGAATCGCTAAAGAAGTATGTCCATAGCGATCGTCCCAATTCACATGGGCATGAAGTTCTGTGTCAATGGCATCGGGCAGATCAGTGTCATTGAATTTAATCCAATTGGCATTTTTATTGCCTACAGCCAATATCAAATCCGATCGAAGAACCCAGATTTTTTTCCGGTTCATTTCAAGTGGGCGATCAATGACGTCCATAGTTTGATAGGTCGGATTCATGCCTAACTCATTTTCTCGAATATATTTTGCTGAGATGGGTGGGATATGCTCCATAATGTAGGCAGCCACTGCCTCTAATTGAGAGGAGTCAGAAATCGGCGTTTTTGTGGGTTTAAAAAAACCAGACGTAGTGAATAACGCGCGGCGAGGTTGTTCTATTTGCGATGACAAGATGGATAACATGCGTTCTTTAAACCCTGTCATCCTCTTCATCAAATGGTTGTGCTCTAACGCACGAAAGAGTATGTCAAACAGGGACTCACGCAAAGAAAATTTGTTGCCATTGTATGTTATTTTTAAAGAAAACCCACTGATTTCAACGCTCTTTTGTGTGTTACAAACACCACAAAACCGAAAACCCAGATCAACTGAACTATTCAACGGTTTAAGTAACTGATTGCAATGTTTAGTAAAATCAACGTCTTCATCAAAGAGAATCGCTATCACATCATCATGACCGGGTTGTTCCGGGTTTTTGAATGATGTCATAATGGGCTGTTGAAATTTGATAAACAGATAATCTCTACTATCAGGACAAGAGAATTCAACAGGCTCTGATACAATCAGAGCAGACATAAAGGCTTGATTTATCTCCGCAAGCAACGGTGGATTGAATGGATACGCCTTTTTCAACAGCCGCTCAATGCCTGACAATGTTGCATAATCTTTCATGTCATGTGTTATTTTTTTGTAAACATTCTCATCCCACTCATATTCAAACTTAAGATCCGGATTAAAATTTGATTTATTTTCATCAATCGTATCGTCTTTGATTTTAACGACGCAATCAAAATACTGATCCCCTTGTTGGCTTATAAGCGATCGAACCTCTTTGACCAAGTCGACTATTTCGCCTGTTACATGCTGCAGCCCAGGTGAATTAAACATCTCTAAAAAGTGGATTTTAAATGTTTTACGCACTCGCATAATATCCAGACAATCCGCATCGTGAATTAATTCACGCAGATAAGAGAATGCCCTCGCTTCGCGATGTGTGAGCCCAAGAGACATTGCCGCGCTCAGAAAACCTTCGTGGTTATCTTTATAATGAATCGTATTGGCTATGACCCGCATGATGCAATCAGGCAACGAGCCTACTTCCGTTTGTAAAAAGTTCAAGCATTCGTTAGCGCTTTCTTCATCCCAGTAATCAAAGCCTTCATCTTCTCTCGATACATCATGAAATAAAGCGGCCATTTGCGTTAAATGAATGATTTGAGTCATCGACAGATCATAACCATGGATGACCTCAACCAAATCACTTATAGCTGAGTCATCATGATCTTGTCTAAATACATGCGTTATTTTAACATATGCGGCTACCCTCGCTGCATGCATTGCTCCATGCGTAACACGCGGTATTCTAGGGTCCTTGATTTCGAAATGTTTGACGGCTGGATCTCTTTTTGTAAGACTTGACTTAGGAGGGAATGGCGTTAAATAATAAGTGGTGAAAATGGATTGCGCCAGTTGTGATAGATCATATTGTTGAGAATCCAAGTCTGCCAGGTAAATCATGTTCTTTCTCTCTCTATGGTTTGGTTTCATTGAAACGAATTGAAAAGCCATTTTTTTCACTAAGACCCGTAATGGAAACAGGAATGTCTTCTTTTAAGTGTACCTGATAAAATCCATGTTCACGTTTAAAAAAATCAAAATCAAAAAAACGAACCCGTGTGCGCGATCTTACCCCAGTTTCTTCGGTTGCTGATATGCCGCATTTGACTGCCAAATCGATATTTCTCTCATCATATGATGTGTCATAACAACATCTGATCGCGTGGTTGTAATCATCTCTTAGCCGGACGTCAGTACTGCTTTTGATCAAGTCATAGTGAATGAGTCCTGCTAAATTAGGTAACCTGTTTGCAAGGTCATCAAACGTTCTTATCTGCGCTGGATGAGGGATGTCTTGTGCTCCTTCAAGGCATCCTAAATTAATATAATAGAAAAGCCTATCCACGAAAAAATTCTTAAATACCCTTTTTTTATCCTCGTTGTTCATCAGGCCTTTCTCTCCTAATATCTCCATGACGCGACTCATTTTGATTGGAAAAAATCCAGTGTTCCAATCGTCTATTAATCGTGGGAACAGTTCAAAAAATATGGCGTCTTGCGCTATCATATTATATGAATTTAATTTGGAAAATTTCATTTCATCCTCATCGTTCAGAAACAATAGAATAAAATCCTTGATGATTTCAAAAAATATACCATTTAAAACCGAATTAAAAACACCGTCTGGTCCATTGTAAATTTTCTCCATAATATGTGTGGCCATGCTAAATAATGGACTCCGATCTGTGGTGTTATTTGTAGGCGATCGATTGGTTGTTAGCAATAAAAGCAACGGATATAATTTCCTGTATTGAGGAATAACATCGTTCGTAATGGATTGGATTTTTTCGTAATGCATGGATCGTATAAAAAATGGACTTCCATAGGGTTTAGACGTCATTATTTTATGTCTTGCCTCTAAAAAAATACGTCCTCTACCGAGCTTTTCAATCCAGTTGGTTAGGTTATTCTGATTGTTTATAGCCTGAAAGCAAATAAACTTATTTTTATTTAGTTCAGCCAAGTCATATTTTCGTTTATACAATCCAATGGCATGCCCCCCTACAATATCCGATTCATCACCCATTAACACCGTGGTATATATCATATTTCCCAAGCAACCTGCCCTAGACACATTTAATGATTGTGAATCCATTATCGCCTGCTTGTATTCCGTTGCATGTAAAAAAAATGGCTTGTCAGGTAACGTGTTTTGCATTAAGAAACCATTAGGCGATGTTTCTTCATAATAGGAAAACTCGTTCAAATGATGATGGTATGGGCTGCTTGCAGCGAAACCTTTGTTTAGGTCCAGATTTTTCCAACCCCATTTCTTCAGTTTGGCTAAGTTCAATAATTGACCATGATCAAGGTAGTGAGAAATACTAACGATAGCGTTTTGATTTAATTCCCCAGCATTAGATGATAGCTTATCAATAAAGCGTAGCTCTTTTTCATCTCCAGAAAGAATGAGTGTATCCGGGATAATAAAGACATCAACATTTCCAAAAATAGATTGAAAGGATTGAACGACTTCGCGCTCATCATGTGATATATGGTTTTTTTCAATGCATAATAACAACACGCGAGACGTCAGCTCTCTCACGCCTTGAAACCATATTCTGAATGCAAATTCCCGTTCTTGACGTTTCGGGTGATATTTTTGAATGGACTCAATGCTCGTTGTTAGCCCTGGGATTTCTTGCGTGCGCATTAGATTTAATAAATCTGCGCTGCTAGTTCTTGTATTCATGGTATTATTTCTTGCAATAGCCGAAACCGCTGCACGAACAACTATTTGATAAAAAGCAGCCCTGTCCCATGAGGAAGGAATGCCGATCGGCATCGAGAGTTGATTCGTAATAACACCCATCGAATGGTCATCAGCAGCCAAGTCGAGAGCTAAAATCGTTTGGCTACACGATTTGACTTGTTGTTTTCTGCTTTCTTCCGTGGAATGAGACGCGTCGAGGGGCTTATATCTGTTGGTAAGAACAGGGGGGAATTCATTCATAAAAAGCATATACAATAGGATCCAGGCATATAAACATTCATTAAATGCCGAACTCTACATCACTGCCAGCAAAATTTCAACAAAGTAAGCGAGATAGAAACATCTCGCCCTAATATACCCATCCCAGAAAGGAGGAGAGGCGGTCGCTGACGCACCTTTAATCCTCCTCGAGAGGATAATACAACGCGTTATATGCCCTGTTCTTTCCCACGCAGGGTGGGGACGGCCTGAAAGTTAACAGGGACTTGAACCAGATTGACGTATGTTCCATCCTCATTTCGACGTGTCACAGTGAACACAAAATATTGATCGGGTGGTAACGAGAAGACATTTTGTTGGCCAATGGTGATGCCCGTCACCAGTGCGCCGGTGTTCGGATAGATAGTGCAGCCGGATGCCACTGTTGCGGTTGCAGACGCGCAGTTGGGGTGGTGGGTAATGATGCTTGCCGTATCTCCTCCCTCTGAAGCCAACGAGAACTGTATATTCTTGTATGTTTGGCCATTCAATGTTTGTACGCGTATATAAAACGACGAATTCAACCCTTGATTGTTACCCCAGCAGACTTGCCATGGGGTGCCCACGCAGATTTCGCGCGGATGGGGCGGGGCCGCATTGACTGCCCCTGCGGTGGAAATTAATGCGGTAATAAGGCACAAAGCTTTTTTTATATTCATATTTTTCTCCTAATAATCATAGATTAAATCACGACACCACAGGTCACGGCATTGGCGAAGGTGTTTCCTGTTTTCAGGGTGTTGAGGAGTGCACTATTATTGGCTTTAAAATCGCCTTGCCCTAAATAAAAGAAGCGGTAACCACAGACCAATGGCGCGTTGCCAAAGGCTTTGTTGATTCGCACGCCAAGACCTGCCATGGCTGAAAACGCCACGTTATTTTGTGCGGAGAAAAAGGGATTGGTCATGGAAAAGTTATTCAAAGGTGATTCCGCATAATGGCTGGTGCGCATAAAATTGGGTCCAATGCCCGCATCAAAGACCAAATTGTACTTTTCACTGTTTGTTTTTATCGTTGCCTTCGTCGCCAGGTACACAGGGATATTCTGAATATTGTATTTATAAGAAAGATTGGTGGCAAAATGCTCTTGGGAGATGGTGCCATGCACGCTTGTTTTTCCTAAATAGAAGCCATCAATACCGTACGACACCTGCGCACGATCTTTTGTAAATCCATCGACAAAATAGCCGACCCCAAACATTCCATTCCAACTGTCGCTGTGCTTCGCTGTGTATTGGTTTCCTACAAAGCCTTGTAGATTGATGTCTTGCCCTTTGCCAGCCGACGCCGTAAACATACCTAACTCAACAGGGACACTCCCATGCTGCAGACTAAAGGCCGGGCATGTCAGTGGAAGAAACAGTGAAAGGCTCAGCGCATGTTTAATGCATGTCTTCATTATTATCCTTAAAATGATTTAAAGTAACGGTTTGCAATCTCATAGTAATCAGTCGTTAATAGAGATGCAACCGGCCAGGCCCTTGAGTCATTGTACCAATACGCCATATAATGTTAATCTTGCATCGATGTACTGCTTTTAAGGCATGCAATTCACATAAAACACCTATTTACAGGAATCACTTAATGAGCATTAAGCAGGTTATACAACGATTAAAACAATTTTTTTGCGGTTCTTGCAGAAAAAAAACACAATTAGGCACGATTAAATTTTTTGATAGAAAAAAACGATTTGGATTTATTGTGTCGGATAAAAATGAATATTTCTTTCATGCCGCAGCCACTAAACCTGACGATTTTAAGGCGCTTCAAGAAGGTGTAAAGGTCCGATTCAAAGTCGTCCCAGGCAAAAAAGGCCCGCAAGCGGACCAAGTGGAAGTCATTCACGAATCTTAAAGGACGAGCCAAATGAAATCATCCGCACTGACCGTGCAAGCGCAAGTATTACAGCTGAGAGCCTGTTTAAATTCACAGATTCTCGGCCAGTCAGGATTGGTATCACGCCTATTAATTGCCCTCTTGGCGGTTGGCCATTTACTCGTTGAGGGAGCACCTGGACTCGCCAAAACACGTGCGGTTAAAGAATTATCGACACGCGTTGAAGGGCGTTTTCACCGGATTCAATTTACCCCTGATTTATTGCCTGGCGATTTAACGGGAACCGATGTCTACCACCCTGAAGACGGCTCATTTGCCTTTCTGCCCGGTCCTATTTTTCATCACATGCTGTTGGCCGATGAGATCAATCGGGCCCCTGCCAAAGTGCAGTCTGCATTGCTAGAAGCCATGGCCGAACGTCAAGTGACGATTGGCAGCAAAACGTATCCCTTGCCTGAATTGTTTTTGGTGATGGCAACCCAAAACCCCATTGAGCAAGAAGGAACGTATCCACTACCAGAAGCGCAGTTAGACCGATTTTTGATGTATGTGAAAATGGGTTACCCGGACGCACAGGTTGAGCGCGAAATTCTCACTCTAGCGAGAAACGAAGCGATGGAGGCCAATGTCTTGAGCGAAAAAGCGCCCTCCACAAACGAAACCATCCCCCCATTGCCCCAACGAACACTCTTTGAAGCACGCCAACAAGTATTGAATGTTCACACCAGTGAGGCATTGGAAACGTATATCGTCCAACTGGTCGTCGGTACACGCAACCCATCTGTTTATAGTGACGCACTGGCACGTTGGCTTCGTTTTGGTGCAAGCCCTCGCGCAACCATAGCCCTTGATCGATGCTCTAAAGCACATGCGTGGCTGGCAGGCCGAGATTATGTCAGACCGGACGACATCCATGCCATTGTGCATGATGTATTGCGTCATCGCATTTTATTAACCTTCGAGGCCGAGGCTGAGGGAATCAGTAGCGATGACTTTATTGATGAGCTATTGCGCCAAGTGGCGCTTCCATAGGCCGAGACCATCATGACCGACGGCGTCGTTACTGAACTCACCGAACTCATTGCCATGCAGCGCCTGGCCCAGCGGGCACGCTATCGTTCAGATGGTGATGCGGCACGCATCGGCAATCACCGCTCCAAGGTGCGTGGACGAGGGATGGATTTCTCGGAAGCCCGGCATTACCAAGCAGGCGATGAGATCCGGCACATGGAATGGCGAATCACAGCTCGCACAGGCAAACCACACGTCAAACTGTACCATGAAGAACGCGAGCGACCCGTTGTCATTTTGACGGACTTCAATCCGTCCATGCATTTTGGCACCCGCATTGCATTTAAATCCGTTGTAGCGGCACGACTCGCAGCGCTCATTGCCTGGACCGCAGCCAAGCAAGGCGACCGTGTGGGTGGATTGGTGTTTTCTGCTGTCACGCACCATGAGTTTACCCCACGCAGTCGGCAAGCCGGTGTATTGCCTTTGCTCGCGGCTTTAAGCCAGTATACGCATGATCACAACCCCCATTCAGAGCGCATGCCCGATGCGCGATCACTCAGTCACGCGCTCCTTCGCCTCCGGCGCGTCGCCAAGCCCGGCAGTATTTTGGTGTTGATCAGTGACTTTTATAACTTAGATGCCGACAGTGAAGCACATTTAAGTCGATTAAGCCGGCACAATGATATTTATGCCTATCACGTGTGCGATCCATTGGAGCTTGCCCCACCCAGACCCGCACAATATGCCATGACCGATGGCGCTCAAGATCTCTTACTGGATACGACATTAGATGCGGTCCGGTTTTCATATCAATTTTATTGCGAACAACGAATAGCCACCTTGCGTACACAATGCAAACGTTTGCAAATGCAATACGTGCAGCTCACAGCCAGCACCGACTTGCCTCAACTGGTGCAACAGACCTTTCCACGGAGGATGCGTGGATAAAAAAGAAGCATTGGCCGCATTGCGAGATATCCATGTACCACCGCCCATCGGGGGATGGCCATGGGCACCGGGTTGGTATCTGGTATTGGCCTGCGGCCGCACGATGATCGGGGTTGCCCTTCTCTTAGTCTATCGCCATTATTCGAATGGACGCGCAAAACGAGCCGCATTGTGCTTATTGGCGCAGTATCAAGCACAGCATCAACAAGCCCCCAATAGCCAACGAACAACGGCCCTCATCTCAGAATTACTGCGGCGTGTTGCATTGGCCTATCACCGAAGAACACACGTAGCGGGCCTCATGGGGGATGCGTGGATTGATTTTTTAAACAGCACGGTCGCCGGCGTAAATTTCAATGGGGTGGAGCGGCTACTGTTAGAGCTACCCTATCAATCACCGCAATCGTGCGAGCTAGGGCCGCTATTCGACATCACACGTCAATGGATCAAAGGACAAGGACGGCCATGTTTGAATTAACCATGCCTTGGGCACTTTTCTTTTTACCGGTACCGCTCCTGATTTGGTTTTTATG
>DNVL01000011.1 GCA_003507515.1 Legionella sp. | reverse complement strand
GGTCAATACTCCAATTGTTATATACTAATATAAAAAAAAGGAACCGATTAAAATGTTAGAGAGTGCAGTAGATCCATGCAAAGTAAAATTAATTCCAGCAAGTATTCAATCAAAATCTGTCATTAAAAACCTGGCTCGCTTTTATGTGTATGAGCTATCCAGATATAATGGAGAGGATATTCCAGAAAATGGTTTATTTAAAGCCCATGATGCTTGTTTCAATTATGATAGTTACTGGAGGGAAGCTGGGCATTATCCTTTTATTATTCGAGTAGACGATCATCTCGCCGGATTTGTTCTCGTCAATCAAAAAGGCAGTCGTTCAGAGGTGGATTGGCATCTGGCAGAGTTTTTTATTTTGGCTGGTTTTCAGAATAAAGGGGTTGGCCGTCACGTCGTGGGTCTGCTTTTAAACCGGTTTTCAGGCCTTTGGGAAGTGGCGCAAATGCCCAACAATTTACCGGCAATACATTTTTGGCGTTCGGTTATTCAACAATTTACGAGCGGCCAATACACTGAAACACAACAGCAGGTTCACAATCCTCACCCACATGAGATGATTATCCAGCGCTTTAGGAGCCCCGCGGCCTTTACTAAAATTTAACACCTTCCTGTTGGCGATTTATCACGCGGCACACTATGCTTAACACATGAGATGATGAGTCTTGCTCAGCTAACACTTGTAGGATAGGAGGCCTGACTTTAGATGTTGTGTGCATGCTTAACGAAAGTTAAGAAGCCTAATGCATCTAACAAGGCTCCCACTGTTGAACTGAGAACTGCAGCCAGACCATCATCTGCCTTATTAAAAATGCTATACTGTCGCCATTCATACCTGCACCGAGACCTACATGCGATCAATCATTCAATGCATCCTCGCAATCACCTGTTCTTTTTTGTTAATCCAAGCAAACGCAAGCAGTATTCAAGAGATGGAACAAGAATTAAGTGACACCATTATCACCACAAAAATCACAACGAAATTTACAGAGAACGTGCTATTAAACCCCTTAAAAATATCCGTTTCAACGCAACAAGGACAAGTAACATTAAGTGGCCATGTCAAAAACAAAGAAGCCTTTGTGGCGGCGCTCAGGCTAGCAGTGGCAACCAAAGGCGTTAAAACAGTCAATACGGATCATCTAGACATCAAGCGCGTCAACACAGCCCTCACCGATGCCTACATCACCGCCAAAGTAGAAGCCGCCGTGCTCGAAGCCAAAGTGTTCGATGATGAATCCATCCCGTTGGTGGGGATCAATGCCACAACAGTCAATGGGATGGTGACCTTAACCGGTGAGGTAAAACAGAATCAATCGATTTCAGCCATATTAAAGCGCGCCAATGCGGTGCGTGGCGTCAAAAAAATCATTTCAAACCTGCATGTCAAGGGAGCAGAGACATCATCATGAAACCCATTACGCTACATATCAGTTGTGAACACGCGGTCAACACGGTTCCACCCACGTACCATCATCTGTTCGCTGAACACGCATCCGTGTTGAATACCCATCGCGCCATCGACATAGGGGCATTTGATATCGCAAACCATTTGCGCCAACGGTTTGCCTGCAGTTATACACAAACCACCGTGTCGCGATTACTCATCGATTGCAGCCACAGCCTGACACATCCCCACTGTTTTTCTGAATTCACTAAAACCTTGTCCCCTTCAGAAAAACAACAACTGATAAACCTCTATTATCAACCGTTTCGCCAAAAAACAGCACAGCTCATTCAAGAACACATTGAAGGTGGTGCCCAAGTGCTACACTTATCCATTCGCAGCTTCCCCATGGAAGTCAATGGGGTTAAACGCAATGCCGGTATCGGTCTTTTATATGATCACACGCGCCATGGCGAACAAGAAGTAGCCCGGATTTGGAAAAGCATCCTGCTCCAGCAAACACCGACCTATCGCGTTCGCATGAATTACCCCCATCATGGGCATCATGATGGGCTGCCTCATGCACTACGCAAAAAATATTCCGAACACGATTACCTGGGTTTGGAGGTAGAATGCAATCAAGCGCTACTGGACACGCACGCATCGCGTGATGAACTGGCGCATGTGCTCTCGTCCAGTTTGCAAGAATTATTGCTGGTGTTATGAGCTGGATTTACACCAGACACCTGGGGCACAACCCATAAATATTTAACGCGTGACCCGTCATTTTAAACTGCGCACGTTCAGCAATCATTTTTTGGCGTTGCTCGATGATCTCATCCACAAATTCTTCTACTAGACCGCATTTAACGCAAACCAAGTGATCATGATGTTGCCCCTGATTCAACTCAAAAACCGAGAATCCACCCTCAAAATTATGCCGGCTGACAAGCCCTGCCGTTTCAAATTGCGTGAGCACACGATAAACGGTGGCCAATCCCACGTCTTCACCCGTCTCTAAAAGCGCCTTGTAGACCCCTTCGGCGCTCAAGTGATGGTCAACTGATTGTTCCATAATCTGCAAAATCTTTAAGCGAGGCAAGGTTATTTTTAATCCTGCGTCTTTTAACTGCTGACTTTCTTCCATCGAGCCCCCTTCAATCCCCCGTATATCAGATGTTAATCCACGGATGGCGTGTTATCATGACTCCATTTTTCACCTTAGGCAAAAAAATGCGAATTAGAACGATTATCATTAGCGTAAGCTTAGCACTTTCACTGACAAACTGCATGTCTTATGATTTTTCAAGACGGGTGGTACAACAAGGCAATTTGCTTTCCCCTGAAAAAATCAACCGGTTACACATTGGCATGAGCAAAAATGACACGGCTATTTTAATGGGAACCCGTTTGATAAGCCCTACCTTTGATGACAATCGTTGGGATTATGCCTACACCCGGCGGAAAGGGAATGGTGCAACGGCTATACGTTATTTAACGTTGTATTTTACACATGAAAAACTAGCCCGCATTGAGCATCAGCCTTAAACCTTTCGTCGCGCACGTTGCCGTCTCGTTTCCATCGGATCAAGCCGCAAAGGCCTGTACAGTTCAACCCGGTCGCCGGGTTGAACCAACACGTCACGCGAGACAGCCCGCGAAAAGATACCCACAGGTCCGTTAACCAACTCCGGGAAACGGTCTAAAAAACCTGACTGCTCCAATGCCTTGGCAACGGTCATGCCTTCTATAAAAGGAATCAGCGCCTGCAGCGCGTTGTTGCCTGCGGGTATATAAACCACCTCAACAGGTGCCATGCAACACCTGCGCTCTATCACAAAACGAATCCACCATCATGTCCGTGACTTGTTCAAACACGGGCCCTAAAAACATCGAAAACATCCGACCCGCAAAATCAAACTCTAAATCAAATGAAATCTGACACCCGTCCTCTAACTCATCAAAGCGCCAAAATCCTTCCAAATGACTGAAAGGACCATCCACCAGCCGTATTTCAATCATTTTATTGGTTTGCAAACGATTGCGCGTGGTAAATGACTTGCTCATTCCAGCGGCAGTGATCACAAGTGTTGCCAATACCTCATCTTCATCCCGGTGATGTACTTCACTTTTAGAAAAGTAAGGCAAGAATTCCGAATAACGTTCAACATCATTGACCAAATTGTACATTTGTTCACATGAAAAACCCACTTGGCGTGATTTTTTAACCGTGGTCATTGCGTAACTCCGTTTTTTTTCGTAAGGGATAAAACCTGTGACGATAACCAAATCGCTAGATCTTGAATTTCCGCCACACAGAGCGTGTGCTCCATGGGGTACTCATGCCATTGAACCTGTTGAAAGCCTTGGGACAATAACCAATCTAAACTGTGTTTTGTCCAGCTCGGCAAGACAACCGGATCAAATGTTCCTGCCGCAATCCAAATGGGGGTATTGAGATCAAGTGCTGGCTTGCATTCATCAGACAATGGCAAATAGCCTGATAACGCAATGACCCCAGCCAATGGCATGCTTACGTGCAAACCCGTTCGCAATGCCATGGCAGCGCCTTGTGAAAAGCCTGCCAAAAAGATTTGGCGAGACGTAAATCCATCTGCGCATTGCTGTTCAATCACCTGCTGAATCAATCCCTCGGATGCCAATATGCCGTCTCTGTCTTCACGATCCGTCAATTTTACGCCCACAATATCATACCACGCACGCATCGACATCCGGTTGTTCAATGTCACGGGACGAACGGGTGCATCCATAAACACATGCCGAACAGGAACCGTTAAGGGCAGTTGATTCGCCAAACCGGCCATGTCTTTGGCATCAGAGCCCAAGCCGTGCATCCAAATCACACAAGCCAACGCTCGCTGTTGGGGTTCTTTTATATAAACGCTCAAAGGCCAAGTCTCCAAAAAAAAACAAATTATCGCCAATGCACGAGCACATGGCAAGTGCAGACCACTTCACGTAACACCTTTACTCGAATGGCGTATGGCTTAAAAGAGCCATCAGTTCCTCCTCCGTTAACACCGGCACCCCCAATGCCAGCGCATTGCTTAATTTAGAACCCGCCTCGCTCCCGGCAACCACATAATCTGTTTTGGCAGACACGCTTCCCGTGACCTTAGCACCTCGCGCAAGCAATGCGGCTTTGGCTTCTTCACGACTCATGCTCACTAACGTGCCCGTTAACACCACCGTTTTTTTATAAAACGCATGGCTCGTATCTGCGCTCACGGTCTGTTGAACCGGCCAATGCACACCATAGGCTATTAATTTATTCACAACGGCCACGTTATGCTCTTGTGCAAAAAAATGCGTGACATATGCCGCACCCACAGGCCCAATGTCATTTAATGCAAGTAATTGCTCGGTTGATGCCGCTTGAAGAGACGGAAAATCATTAAAATGACTCGCCAATACCCGTGCACTGGCTTCCCCTATTTCACGGATCCCGAGCGCATAAATAAACCGGTGAAAGGTTGTTTTTTTACTATTTTCCAGCGCAATCAGCAAGTTCTCAGCTGATTTTATACCCATGCGTGGCAAGCCTGCCAAGGTCTTGAGCGTTAAACCGTATAAATCAGACACATCGGTTAGCAGTCCCACATCCACCAGCAGATCAATTAAAACACGCCCTAACCCATCAATGGCCATGGCCTTGCGAGAAGCAAAATGCCACACCATTCTTTTTAATTGCGCCTTGCAAAACAGCCCGCCGGTGCAACGTGCAACGGCCTCACCGGACTCTCGCGCCACGTCAGCGCTACAAACAGGGCAATGTGCAGGAAGTGCTATGCCTTGTGTTTGTTCGGGACGCTGTTCCATCACAACCGATACCACCTCAGGGATCACATCTCCTGCACGCCGAATAATAACGACATCGCCAATCCGAATGTCCTTGCGCGCAATTTCATCCATGTTATGCAATGTGGCATTGCTCACCGTCACACCAGCCACACTCACAGGCTTCAAGCGTGCCACAGGCGTTAAGGCGCCCGTACGTCCCACTTGAAAATCGACACCTAACAACGAGGTCATTTCTTCTGCCGCTGGAAATTTATGTGCACACGCAAACCGCGGAGCACGTGCGACAAACCCTAATACTTGCTGTAATGCACGGCTATCCACCTTGTACACCACCCCATCAATTTCAAACGGCAAGCTTTGGCGGCGACGTTGCATCGACTCATAATACGCCTGACAGCCAGCCAAGCCTGTCACCACTTGGCTTTCAGCGGAGACTCGACATCCAAATTGGCGTAACAATTCCAGCTGCTCCATATGGCTATCCGGCAGATCCATCCCCTCGCAAGCGCCGATCCCATAACAATAAATCGCTAACGGCCGCTGGGCAGTCATGGCGGGATTTAATTGCCGCAAACTCCCCGCCGCGGCATTTCGTGGATTGGCAAATGTTTTTTCATCCCGCAAACGCGCCCCCGCATTGAATGCCTC
>DNVL01000150.1 GCA_003507515.1 Legionella sp. | reverse complement strand
TAATCAGTGGTTGCCTGGGAAAGAATCCTTGTTTGCAGCCTTTAGCATGCCTTTGTCATCCACTCGGTATATTCTTTTAGGCGAGTCTCCTTATCCTCGTGCGCAGTCTGCCAATGGGTATGCTTTTTGGGATGGGGCCGTGGGTTCGCTTATGAGTCCTACTGGATTGAGTAAATCCGTCAATCGCGCGACATCATTGCGTAATTTCATTAAAATGCTATTGCATGCGCGAGGCGATTTAAAAGATGATTTTTCGCAAACGGCCATTGCTCGATTGGATCAATCCGTCTATTTGCAAACAGCGTCACAACTATTTGGTGCTTTAATGGCGCATGGTGTTTTGCTGTTGAATGCTTCATTGGTTTATAGTGAAGGCAAGATACCTTATCATGCGCGGCAATGGCGTCCCTTTATGCAGAGCGTGCTGCTGCAGTTGGCCGAATACAAGCCGGCATTGGAATTAATTTTGTTTGGGCGGGTGGCTGCACAAATGAGCGAAGCAAGCCGTTTTAAATGCTTGATGGCGGAGCACCCGTATAATATTAGTTTTATCACCAATCCAGATGTGGTGGCCTTTTTTAAACCGATGGATTTACTGAGTTCCTCTCATGAAAAAAAATAGCACCGTTGATTCACTGGAAGTGGCTAAATTTGCCCAACACGCGACCGAGTGGTGGGAGAAGGATGGGGCGTTTAAAACGCTGCATGCGATTAATCCGGTACGCCTTGCTTTTATTCAGCAATTCACGTCTTTAGCCGGTCAGCGTGTCCTAGACGTGGGTTGTGGCGGCGGTATTTTATGTGAAGGCCTCGCTAAACGGGGCGCAGTTGTGACGGGTCTTGATGTGGGGGAAGACGCGATTGCTTGTGCACAAGCCCATGCGCTGGACAGTCGGTTGGCGATTGATTATGTCTGCCAGCCGATTGAAACCTATGATGCGGCTTTGTTTGACCACATCACGTGCATGGAAATGCTAGAACATGTACAACACCCCGAGCAGGTGATAAAGCATTGCTTTCGATTATTAAACAAAGGCGGTTTTTTGTTTTTATCCACATTAAACCGTACGGTGCGTGCCTATGCGACGGCCATAGTTGCCGCAGAATACATCTTGGGCTTGCTACCTAGACAAACCCATGATTTTGAAAAATTCATCAAGCCGAGCGAGCTGGCCCGCATGGTCCGGGCTGCGGGTTTTGAGACGAAGGGCTTGTCAGGGCTTGCCTACAATCCCATCACCTCAATGGCCACGCTAGATCCAGCGGTGGATGTCAATTACCTGTTGGTTTGTCAGAAACCATGATTTTTTTCTCAACATAACGTTGTTGATGTCGCGCAAACGCATATTTGGCCTGCTCCTCAGTGACAACGTCCACCTCATTCCCAAATAAATCAACGCGTGCGGCATTGGCTTTTTGGTTCTGCAGGTAGCCTGGTGAGGCACTGTAATAATTAAGTCCTTCGCGCAGCGCCTTTTTACTGAAAGGCGCACTATCCAGTCGTTCATAAAAATCAATGATGTCATCAAAGATGCCTATTTTAAGTGGCTTGACGTGTTTTGATTGTTTGAAAAATGCGGCTGGAAAATGTTCTGCAAGCCAATCAATGGTTGCTAACTTTGTTTTTTTAATTGCTTCGTGGGTCTGGATCATCGTTAAGGTCCCGAAAATGATAGATGTGTACTTAAGGTACGCTAACATAGCTTGCGTGTTCGAGCAATTATGGATAGGTGTAAATTTACAGTTCGCAATATAAGTAGCAATCGGTATAATGACCGCAGTCTAGGTTTGATGAGTATTGGTGAGCATTTTTATGAAAAATATGAACAGGTTAGTCATTATTGGAATGTTGTTGTCGTTGACCGCGTGTAAACATTGGTGGGGTGGAGATGATGAAGAAGACAATCCGTTTCAAGGCGTGAGTGCAACACAACTCTATGCTGACTCTAAAAAGGCCATGGCCAAAGAAGAGTATTCGGCCGCGATTAAACGGCTGGAGGCATTGGATACCATGTATCCGTTCAATGATTATGCTGAACAAGCGCAAATAGATTTGATCTATGCTTATTATAAAAAAGAAGATTATGCCTCTGCGGCTGCAACGGCCGAACGATTTATTCACTTATATCCTCGGGCCAAACGGGTTGATTATGCATATTACATGAAAGCATTGTCTAACTTCCAACAAACCCGTGGTGCGTTGGCGAATATCTTCCCAATGGACAATTCATGGCGTGATCCAGGTACGCAATCACAGGCCTATTCTGATTTTGCAACAATGGTTCAAAAATTTCCTGACAGTCGGTATAAGCCCAATGCATTGCAACGCATGATTTATTTACGCAACATGTTCGCTCAACGCGAACTCAATGCGGCTCAATATTTCTATGACCGTAAAATGTATGTTGCGGCGATTGAACGGGCGGGCTATTTGGTAAGGACTTACCCACAAGCCCCAAGCGCACAATCGGCGTTAGCCGTGATGTATTATGGGAATAAGGCGCTGGGGTTGAATAGTGCAGCTGATGATGCGCTGAAGGTGTATCGAGCAACGTATCATGCGGAACCGAAACCAATTGCAGGATAGAGGCCCCGCAATTCGCGCTTGTTAGGGAGTGTTTCCTGAGCTTTCCCGAACAAGCGTGGGTCTGATTTTTACGATTTTTTACAATGTTATGATTAAAACGGCGCCTGTTCTATCACGGGAGCCAAGGCTGGGGCCGCAGCCGCATCAGGCGTTTTATCCACCATGTTGACCAACAAGTCGGCCATCAATGCGCGAAGCTCACCGGACAACAGGGTCAATGATGCATCTTGCTGTTCATATTCTTCGTCTAAGGCACGGATTTCATTAAAATCATCTACCAGATAATCCATGCACTTGAGCCGCTTGAAGGCCAATTCGTGTGTCAAGGTCAGTTGAATGCGTTCATTCCATATGATGGATAATTCTGCGGCCGCCAGCCCTTGTGATAAAAGCGTGAGGATTTCCTCGGCGGGTAACTCATAGCCTTTGCAATTGAATCGTTTTTTTTCATCGTCGGGTGAAAACAAGAGGCAATCGGATGCGAGTTGCACATTGGCGGGCAATGATTCGGGGTGGGTTATCCATTCCACTAACCGCATGGATAGATTCTCCGTTTGTGGCAATGGTTCAATCCGAATGCCAGGCACGGATTTGCGGAGCAATGACGTCAGTTGAGAGGCTTGAGCTGTGCTGGTTGCATTGATGATGAGACGCTTGCTCACATGGTCAATCAGGGCAAAGGTACGCTTTTGGATGCAAAAAGCTTTCGGTAATAATTCAAACTCGAGATCTTCGGCCATTTGTGCTTTTTCGGCGCGTTTAATGGCATAACCTCGTTGTGTTTCTAATGTTTGGATGCGTTCAGCCAAGACACGGTTAATCACGCCACGAGGCAACAGGCGCTCTTCTTTTCCCATGCAAATCAGAGATGCCCCGGTAATGTTATGAGCATGTTCGTCGGCAATCGCAGGTAGCCATCCATAAATAAATCGAGCATGCGGTGGGCACGGTTTCATGGCTTCTTTTGACAATAAATCAGGTAGATCGGTTGATTCGTCTAGTTCGCATTGGTAAATCAGTGCATTGTTAAACCACATCATGGATATCCTCTTGAAAAAAAACAGATGCTAGCATGAATTGATTGTGATTGCGTAGTCGAATCATTACCAATAGGCATTGAACATCATCATAGGAGCAACAAAAGAAGGGGCGTTTTTGCCGGCAACCATAAACCATACGCCCGCAATAACACCATAATTGACTGAGAAATTATACTCAAGGCCTGGCGACAGTGTAAATTGATCGATATCCCCATTCCCTATTCCCCTAAGCCCACCACCAGCAAGGGTTGACAAACGAGAGGTGCTGACCTTGGCTAAGGCATTTTCACCCAGGCTACCCCGGAACCGTGATGCTTGTTGATAGATAAAGTTGCCTTCGATCACGGCAACCCAATGCTGCGTTAGGGTAAATTCACCGGCCAGATTAATGCCGACAGAATCACCAGGCGCGATTAGACCTTTTGTGCGCTCTGTTCCCCCATAAGCGCTTATTCCATTGAGTAGTACGGTAGCTGCATGAGAATAAATAAAACTCAGATGTGAATTCAAATAGTGGATGTCGTTAAACGATTTTAAATATTGAAAATTGAGGCCTAGCGCGGTCTGGTAGCTGCCTGTTCCTGTGATCTCTGTGCCATTATTAAGGGGGGCTAACTGATTATAAATACCCGTAGGAATAATCTCTTGCAAAGTGATTCGNNCGAAGGTCGGGGAGTGCGTTTTTTTGTGTTTGTGCCAGTGCCTGGAACCCCAACATAATCGAGGTGTCGCCCAAGTGTTCGTAAGATCGTTGGTTGTGCTCGTTGATCAAATAGAGGGCGTCGTATTGCACATCTACTCGGTCGGCTAACCCATAAATGAATTCAGGCGCGATTTGTGTGCTTTTAAAGGTAGGTTGAGAAAAGGATCGCCATTCACTGTTATAATTTGCGCTTGATAATGCCACTGGCATGCTCAATGATGCATTGACGTGACCACGGGGAACCGTTTGCCCAGGAAGGGCTAATAGCGGACCTGTAAACCAAGGATCAGCACAGAGAATACTGGGCATTAAACAAAAGAAAATAGCGGTTAAGAATCGATTGGTTTTTTTTTTCATAATATTTTGTTAGAACCTATCCACCGCCGTATTTCCTTGTATCATATACTGATATTGCATTGATGTAAGTATTCAGTAAGAGGCATTTATGAACCCAAATGACCAAATCGCCGTTGTAACGGGTGGCGCATCCGGGATTGGAAAAGCGTGTGTACAGGCTTTGCGGGCACGCGGTGTGCGAGTGGCGGTTTGGGACAGGCAGTCTGCTACAGATACAGATGATGTTATTCATTGTGATGTGAGTGACGCTGGTTCGATAGAGCTGGCTTTGCGAGAGACCATTACCCAAATGGGTGTGCCGCGCATTTGCATCAACTGCGCGGGCATTGCTCCGGCTCGCCGCATGGTGGGACGGGATGGTGCCATGCCATTGGCTGCGTTTCAGCAGGTGATAGATATTAATTTGGTGGGCACCTTTAACGTGATGCGGGTGGTGGCTGATGCGATGACTCGTCTCCCGTTGTTGCCTAACGCGGAAGAACGTGGGGTAATTATCAATACCGCATCCATCGCCGCTTTCGAGGGACAAATGGGTCAAACAGCATATAGCGCATCAAAAGGTGGGGTTGTTGCCATGACGCTGCCCGCGGCTCGGGAATTGGCTCAACACGCGATTCGAGTGAATACTATTGCTCCGGGTCTAATAGCCACACCGATGCTGCTGACCATGCCGCAGGAAGTTCAAGATAGTTTAGCTGCGGCCGTGCCTTTCCCTAAACGGTTTGGAATGCCTGAAGAGTTTGCGGCGTTGATGATTCATCTCATTGAGAACACGTTGATCAATGGGGAGGTGATACGCTTGGATGGCGCTTTGCGTATGCAACCTCGCTAAAGGAGGTTAAGCCATTTCGGCTTCTTCCCTCGACAAAAGTGCCTGATATAGTTATTATTCAGTCTGTTTTAGGATGTTTTTGAGTGGTCTATGATGATAAAAAAAGGGAAGGCGAACACCGATCGGAAGGTATTCTAATGACGCCCTGGTTTCTGATGCCGCCTTTTTTCCACCTTTTGAACTTTAATGATCAAGAAACCTATCACAGCATACGATTTGAAAAGGATACGCGTTATTATTCCATGTGTATCGAAAAAGACTTGCTGGATGATTGGGTCATCGTTGTCATCAATGGACGCATCCAAACTAAACTTGGGAAAATACGAACGCTAGCCTTCACGTGTTTTTCAGATGCCTTCGAACATTTTTGTGGCATGATTCAAATACGCCTGAAGCGTCACTACCACCTGAAGTCGTACCAAGGTGGCCATTCGCTATTCCTGCAACTACTGGCCTATGCGCCTATGACTGGAATCGAAGATAAAATACCGAAAGTCACTCGATGTGCAACAAGCCCTAAGACCCTATCGAAGGCTCTACCACAAAACATGATCTATACCACCCCAACACAGATGGGATTTTCATTTTAGAAGGGGCGTATTACTTGACCTACATCCTTTTGGGTATCAATTCGCTCCACGGTGCTTGCGCAAACTTTTCCATGGCGGCCTTGTAACCCATCTCTATGAGCTCAGGCATCTTATCAAATTCAAGCATACCGATTTGGTTTAATTGAATATC
>DNVL01000161.1 GCA_003507515.1 Legionella sp. | reverse complement strand
ATGAGGCGCGGCCTTTCTCTCTAGTTTTTAGTCGAGCTGTAGAGAATTCCATCGGGTGGCTTTTAGTTATCTGGTGGTTCCCACATGGCCTCCATCAAAGGAAGTGATTGGAATCGAAGGGGTTTCCATTAGATATTGTGCTTAGGCTGACTGACAGAGGCAATCATTTCTCACCCAAAGCCGATTCTACCGCTTTTTGAAAGATATTCTCATCGGGACGGATGCCTGTCCATGCTTCAAAAATCTGCATCGCCAATTGCACTAACATATCAACGCCATCGACGATAGAACAACCCTTCGCGCACGCGGTTGATAAAAATGGGGTCATTCTGGGATTGGTAATCACATCCACCACGGTAGCATCTGCAGACAAGGTGTTCCAATCGATTGGAACGGCTTCACGCGCAGGCAACGCACCTAGATGTGTTGCGTTCAAAAGGATTTGTGTTCCCTCAGGCAGCGGGACATTGCCGGTCCATAAAACCCATTCAGTAGGGATTCCGGTTGCACGTTGCACCATATCTGCAACCTCAACGCCTTGAGATTCACGGCGAGTCATTATTGTTAAATGTCTAGCGCCTGCCCGCGCAATCTCAACCGCCATCGCACGCCCAGCGCCTCCAGCTCCCAGCATAACAGCGCGTTTACCTGCAATGGAGGTCACTTTTTGAATGGCGCCTACAACCCCCTTGCCATCATTGTTATGACCTATCATGCGACCTTCTTCAAAGGTGACGTAATTTGCCGCACCGATCACTCGGACGTCATCATCGAAGCCGTCAAGCATCCCTACAACGTCTATTTTATAAGGCACTGTAATGCAAAAACCAGCAAACCCCATTGCCTTGGCACCGGCAATTGCGGCAGGCATTTCAAGCGATGACTTGATGTTCATTTTCCAGAATTGCCAGTTTAGCCCATAGTGTTGATAAACCGCATCAAACATTTGGTCTATGGGGTTTTCAGCGACAGGATGACCGAACATTCCCGTCATTTGTTTTTGGGGGGCAATGAAGTGATTTGATGTCATGATGAGTTATCCTATAACAATCGGTTAGAGGGTACAGACGACGTTAACGTTATTGATGAGCAGGTACACAGGGACCATCTACATAATCATCGTCAACCGTTAAATTCATGTCTACATTGGCACGTTGAAAACGAACCAAATCATCGTATTGTGCGCGGCTCACATATCCATATGCAAGACCACATTGAACCAGTGAGGGCGTGGCTTGTGTGGGTTTCGTATTCAGTGTGAACTCGCAGTCCCAACGAAAGTGGGTTAAGTCACAGATCGCAAACGCAGGCTGTACGGTTACGCTGAGTAATAGGGTGATGAGAACGGTGTATTTCATATTGAAACTCCGATGATTCTTTGTGAATGTATCGGCGTGGGGGAGAAATGCTTTAGGAAATGAACTCATGTTGTAATAGTGCGGTTTTATAGGGTAAATCAAGGTGACCCATATAGCCGCCTAGATTCTTTTGGCCGACCACGCGGTGGCATGGGATGAATAATGCAATGGGGTTTCTTTTGCAGGCTTGGCCAATGGCACGAGCCGCGCTTTTCAAGACGCGAGCTAAGTCGCCATAGGTCACGGGGTGTCCTGCAGGAATGGCAAGCAATGCATTCCATACGCGTAGTTGATATAGTGTCCCTTGTGGTTTGAGGGGCAATTGGAACGTGTGTTGAGGGTTTTTATTAAATATACGGAGTTGATTTAAGATGAACTGCGCCATGAGGCCATGTGATTGCACAAACCCAGGCGTTTGGGTAAAGACCGCACGATGAACATGGTGTTCATCGTGCGTTACGCACAACCAACCCGCAGGGGTGTTGAACGTGGAAACGACGTGTGTCGAGTCCGCTTTGCATGAAGACAGTGGATTAGCCTTTTTTTATGGCTAATTTTTCTTTAATACGCGCAGCACGGCCCGTCAGATTACGTAAGTAATACAATTTTGCACGACGTACATCGCCACGACGTTTTACGGTGATGCTATCAACGACAGGGCTGTATGTTTGGAAAACGCGTTCAACGCCTACGTTGTGCGAAATTTTACGCACGGTGAAGGCTGAATTTAAGCCGCGGTTGCGTTTAGCAATGACCACGCCTTCAAACGCCTGTAAACGTTCACGTGTGCCTTCTTTTACTTTGACCTGAACCAAGACGGTGTCGCCTGGATTGAATTCAGGAATGATTTTGCCTTGCATTTGTTCGGCATTGAGTTGGTCGATAATGTTCGTCATTGCTTGCTCCTAGTGTTCACTTTTAAACTCAACAAGCAGTTGCTTGTCTGTATCAGTTAATGGTAATTGTTCTAACAAATCCGGCCGTTTCAACCAGGTTGCCCCCAGTGATTGCTTTCGTCTCCACCGGTCAATGTCACGATGGTTTCCACCTAGCAATACATCTGGCACCGACCCATCGGGCGTTACTGCCGGGCGGGTGTAATGTGGATGATCTAACAAGCCATTCATGAATGAATCTTGTTGTGCCGATCCGGCGTGCCCAAGGCTGCCAGGCAGAAGCCGCACAATGGCGTCTATAAACACCATGGCTGCTAATTCGCCGCCACTTAAAACAAAATCCCCCAGCGACCATTCTTCATCGACATGGTGGGAGAGGACGCGCTCATCTATTCCTTCATAGCGCCCGGCTAAAAAAAGCAAGGGCTGTTCATTCTGGGCGACCTCATTTAAATCCGCTTGCTGCACAGACTTGCCCTGAGGGCTTAAATAAATCGTCTTGCATGCAGAGGGCATCTTTACCTGCGCATGCTCGATTGCGGCATGAACGGGTTCATACATCATGACCATGCCAGGCCCACCACCATACGGCCTATCATCTACTTGCCGATGCGCGTTTTTGGCCCAATCCCGGGGGTTCCAGCAATCAATCCGTACTAATCCCTGTTCAATGGCGCGTCCGGTAATGCCATGCTGTAAAATAGTAAACATGTCAGGCATGATGGTGATAACACCTAGATGCAGCATGGTTTAAAAATCCGCATCCCAGTCAACGGTGATGATGCGTTGGCTGGCATTGATATCGGTGACCACATCGCCCGGAAGGTACGGGATTAAATGCCGCTGCGCGCCTTGCACCACCAGCACATCATTGGAGCCAGTCGCCAACATTTCAGTCACATCTCCTAGGATCTCACCTAAGCGATTCACAACCTGCATGCCAACCAACTCATGCCAGTAATATTCATCCGCGTTTAACGTTTGGAGTTGCTCGCGTTTGATGGCTATCTCAAGATTGGTCAGCAGGCCGACTTGGTCACGATCATGGTAGCCTTCCATTTGTGCTAAGATGAATTTGTTATTCACCGTGGTCTGCAAACCGTTTAATGGCTCCCACACGAGATTTTTTCCTACATGCCAGTGCCTATAGCCCAGGATGTTATCACGGGGTTCTGTAAAAGAAACAACCGTGATAAGGCCTTTGATCCCGTGTGGCCGACCAAATCGACCAATGACCAGCCAGTCTGCAGCATTATCCACTTTAGGCAGCAACGGCTTTCTTGCTATATTCTTTGTTCAAGGAGGCTACTCGGTCTGATAATTGCGCGCCCAGCCCTTGCCAATCCGTTAATTTTTGAACATCTAAATGCAGACGAACTTCTTGGCCGCGTGCAACGGGATTGAAATAGCCAATGCTTTCAATGTAGTTTGCGTCCCGGCGTCTGCGACTATCTGTCACAACGATATGATAAAAAGGACGCTTTTTGGCGCCTGCTCGTGCTAAACGTATAACGACCATTGTAACCTCTATATTATTACGTAAAATTGCCGTGTATTGTACGAAAATTAACTTCACATGGGAAGTGGTTCCGACAATTTAATTGAAATTACCTGGAAACATCCCCTTCATCCCCGGCATGCCGCCGATTCCACGCATCATTTTTTGCATGCCACCGGGCTTCGTTATCTTTTGCATCATTTTCTCCATTTGATTAAACTGCTTCAGCAAGCGGTTCACGTCTTGGATTTGAGTGCCTGACCCTAGCGCAATGCGTTTTTTCCGTGAGCCAATGATAAGCTTTGGGATCCGTCGCTCTTTCGGTGTCATGGAGTTAATAATGGCAACGGTTTGTGAGACCGTTTTATCATTGACTTGACTTGCTGCCTGTTGAGACAATTGGCCCATGCCGGGCAATTTGCTCATCATGCCGGTGATGCCACCCATGCTGTTCATTTGCAGGAGTTGTTGTCTAAAATCATCTAAATCAAACCCATTGCCCTTTTTGATTTTTTTGGCCAGTTTGTCACTGGTGGCTTTGTCTGTTTTGCGCTCGACTTCCTCAATGAGGCTTAAGATGTCTCCCATCCCTAAGATCCGGGATGCCACGCGCTCTGGATGGAAAGGCTCAAGGGCCTCGATTTTTTCACCCGTTCCTAAGAATTTGATGGGTTGGCCTGTGATTTGCCTCACGGACAGCGCCGCACCGCCGCGTGCATCGCCATCCGTTTTGGTTAAAATAATACCGGTTAACGGCAGGGCTTCATGGAATGCTTTCGCGGTGTTTGCGGCATCTTGCCCCGTCATGCTGTCGACCACAAAGAGGGTCTCTGTGGGCTGTGTGGCGTGATGCAGTGCTTTAATTTCTGCCATCATGTCGGCGTCAACGTGTAGCCGACCTGCGGTGTCAATGATGAGGATGTCCATGAACTGTTTTTTAGCGTGGTCCAATGCCTGTTTGACAATGGTCAATGGTTTTTCATTCACATCCGATGGAAAAAAAGCAACATCTACTTCTGCCGCAAGTAAACGCAGCTGTTGAATGGCTGCGGGTCGGTATACGTCGACGCTCACCAACATGATTTTTTTCTTCTCAATCTCTTTTAAATGGAGGGCGAGTTTGGCAGCACTGGTGGTTTTACCCGAACCTTGCAGGCCAGCCATTAAAAAAACAGCGGGCGGTTGTGTTTTTAAATTGAGTTCGCAGCGGGAGTCCCCCATGATGTGGACCAGTTCATCATGGACGATTTTAATGAACGCTTGATCAGGGTTTAGACTCTTGACCACGGCATGCCCTAATGCGTTTTGTTTGACTTGCTCAATAAAGTCTTTGACCACCGGCAAGGCGACATCCGCTTCAAGCAGTGACAACCGCACTTCACGCAGCGCTTGCTGGATGTTGTCTTCCGTTAAACGGCCTTTGCCGCTGATGGTTTTAAAGGTTTGGGCTAAGCGGTCGGTTAAATTTTCAAACATCATATTATCCTATGAAGGGTGGTAACACACGATGCTGTAGATGATATCATATATACTCTTTCTCTTGGATCTTCATTCTTTTTTTAAGGACCCCTGTGCATCCGTCGATCTCGTTGCTTTTGTTCTTGGTGTTATTTTTGGTGGTGTTATCTGGTTTTTTTTCGGCCTCAGAAATTGGGATGATGTCATTGAATCGATATCGGTTGCGACATTTGGTGAAAAAAAACAATAAACAAGCCATCCGTGTGAGTGCGTTGCTAGCACGCCCAGACCGGTTATTGAGCGTTGTCTTGATTGGTAATACCTTGGCCAACATCATTGCTTCCATGGCTGGCACGTTGATAGGACAGCACCTGTATGGTGATATGGGAGTGCTGATTGCGACCTCATTGCTGACGTTGGTGATTTTGGTGTTCTCAGAAATGACGCCGAAAACATTGGCAGCCCTTTACCCGCAACAGGTTGCCTTTGCGTGTTCGTGGCCGCTAAAAATATTGCAACTGGTTTTTGCGCCATTGGTGCATTTGGTCAGTGGCGTTGCCAATGGCATTTTGAGGTTACTGGGTTTTTCGCTGGATAGTGCGCAGCGCGAAACCTTGACCGGCGAGGAGCTCCGTTCGGTGGTTCATGAGGCCGGTAGTTTACTGCCCATTGAGCACCGCAGTATGCTCATTAGTTTACTGGATTTAGAGCAAGGGCATGTGGAAGACATTATGGTGCCTAAGGCTGACATCATTGGCATTGACTTAGATCAGCCGTGGAATAAATTGCTAGAGCAATTAGAGACAGCTCAGCATACGCGCTTGCCGATTTATAAGACGAGCATTGATAACCTCGTTGGCATGATCCATTTGCGCAACGTATTGAATTTATTCCTAGAAGACAAGTTGGACATGGATAGTTTGCTCAAAATTGCGGAACCCCCTTATTTTATTCCTGAAGCAACCCCCTTAAATGTTCAAATACTCAATTTTCAGAAAGTGAAGCGACGGAGTTGTTTTGTTGTGAATGAATATGGCGACATGCAAGGTTTGGTGACCATGGAAGATATTTTGGAAGATATTGTTGGCGAATTCACCACCGATATTGCAGCGCTGAGCAAGGACATTACATTGCAGGACAATGGATCGGTCATTGTGGATGCGAGCATTACGTTGCGAAATTTAAACCGGTTGTTGAGCTGGCATTTGCCCTTGCTAGGCCCTCGTACGCTGAGCGGATTGATCATTGAATATTTAGGTTATATTC
>DNVL01000266.1 GCA_003507515.1 Legionella sp. | reverse complement strand
ATATGGGCTTGAGCTTTATTTGTACAGATTTTGTCGCGAACCACAAACAACATAAACCCATCGCTCAACAGGTCTTTTTACCATAGCAAATAGTCTTGGGATTGCCAAGGATAATTTTTAGCATACAGGATCAATTAGCCACAGACTAAACGTATCCGTCTATCCGAGTGTTTGTGAAAACCATTGGTTTCTTTGGGTTCAGTGTGATATAATACCTTTTCAGCTAATGTAAGGTACATAGAAAATGTCAGATAAAGTTCGCGGTACAGTAAAATGGTTTAACGAAAGCAAAGGCTTTGGTTTTGTTGAAAGCAATGGCAAAGATTATTTTGTTCACTTCAGTGCAATTCAAGGCAGTGGTTTTAAAACACTAGCCGAAGGTGCTGCTGTTATGTTCAAACCAGGTCAAGGACAAAAAGGTCCTCAAGCCGAAGAAGTCGAGTTGGTATAGTCTTCAAAGTCACCACGGTGCTTGCACCGTGGTTTCTCCTCTTGTTCCTGACTTCTTTATTTAGAAGCTGCAATTTTAGTAATATCCTCACTGACTTGTTTAATCTGGCTTTGTAAATTATCTTGAACCGTCTTGATTTGATCTTGCGTTTTAGCATGGCCTTCATTCATCTTTTTTTGAATGTCCGTTTGCAATTTTTTTAATTGCGCTTGAATCTGTGTATTTAAATCTGCATTTTGCTTTTTTTGCGTTTCTTGCATTTGTTGCAACTGCGATTGAATTTGACTGTTTAACATCTGAATTTGTTTAGATGCACTTTCATCCGCAGCAAACACGCCATTCGCAGTACCCATCAACAGCAACATTATTCTTCCCGTTTTTTTCATTTAACGCTCCTTGTTTATTACGGCTGCTTTCTTCTTATAAATATGCACTTGCTGTACGATAGGATCAAGCCATGGACCCGATATTTTATAGGTATAGGCGCTGATTTGCTGCAAGCCTTTATTGATCAATTTACTAGCAACCCATGTCGCAAAGCCGGCAATGGGGCCTGCAATAGGACCACCCGCAATAGTCACCACAATGGGCAAACTGGCCATGATATAGGGAGACACCCGCAAATCTACATTATACAAATGATTGACGACGTCCAAATCTCCTTTCATGCTGGCATAAGCAACAGGGCCATCTAAATAGCTGTCTTGTGTCGTCATGACACCATTTTTCAGAATAAAATTCCCCTTAAACACATCAAAACTATAGCCACCCTCAGATAGATCACTGAAATCCAATTGAAGCCGACGAGGAATCGTTTGAAGACTCAATACACTTAACAATTTTCCTAATCCTAATTTTTCTTCCGTGGCTTTGTCCAAATGGGTTATTCTCCCACCCCGTAGGATGATGCTCATCTCACCATTGACTTTGTCGAGCGAGAAATCAGGCATAGCGGCAGGCCAATCCCCATTAAACGTCACATTCCCCCTATGCGCTTCTACGGCAGGTAGGATATTCCAGCGGGCCAATGCTCGCCCCAAATCATACAGCTGTAAATCCGCTTGCACGTGTGTTTTGTCTTTTTTGCCCGTCTGTGTCCAGTTTCCTTGCACCGTTAACAAATATTCAGGGGATTTAATTTTACAGTACTCCAGCAAGAGCTGTGTAGGTTTGCTGGTACTTTTTAAGCTGACATTGCCCAGGTCAATATTATCTAACTTCGCAGAGTTTATCACTAAATTCAAATGGGGGATATCAAGCGGCTTAAGCCGAGTGTGAGCCAATTTCATGCGATTTTTTAGCGTCAAGAGATCGGTTAAATACAACCTATCGATCGTGCCTGACAGTGAATTTGCAGCAGGGGCATACTGCAATTCGGCTGCAAGATTCCGTTCTTCTACCTTTAACGACCAGTTATCGCGGCTGAGTGTTTTTGCTTGAACGTTTAGATCTTTATATTGAAGAGCTATCTTCATGTTATGAGCCGCATTAAAACTAAGATCCAGGGTTAATGGAGCGACTTCTTCAGTGGTTTTTCCCAAGGGTGGCGGCAAATCGACGGAAACCCCTTCCATGGAGGTCTTTATCTGAACATGATCAAAATCACGCGGGTTTTCAGTGAATTTGAGCACGCTTTTAATGTTTAAATGCCCATCCATCAGTTCAAATATAGGCAAAGGGAGTTTTCGACGCAACAGGTCAATGCTCGTGCTACCCTCAATATCCGCCTCAGTATAAGATGTTGGTGTTTTAATGGAGCGAATATGCATGGCCAGCGGCTCGCCAGCAAGGGTTGCGTGAAGCGCACTTTCAGTGATGCCATGCTCATCAAACTGCAAAGCCCCTGTGAGTTCATCAAAAACAATATCATTTAACGCATGATGAAGAATGACCTGATTATTATCAAAGGCCAGTACGCCCTTTGCTAAAACCTGATTGCTTTCTGGATACAAAGGGATTTCCAATTGCAAATCCAACCCCAGCGAATCACGAATATCCATCATTTTCCACAGCAATAAATGCTTGCTGATGGGGGTGTTTAATACATACGCTTTTATTTTATCAGCCGGTGCTTTTAGCGTGCCACGAATGAGCAACGCCTCATGCCCTAGTCCTATATCCTTGAGCAGCACATTGACTTTATCAACGGGAATACCCTGTAAGTCCGCTTTAAAAATATCCGCATCTAATGTTCGATTGATCACCTGCAAGTGCGCATTAATCCCATGACTGACGGGCCAATTTTTAGCAAACAGCAGATCCAAACCCGTTAAGTAAGTATTAATGGAAAATTCACCCTGCTGATTTCCAAAGGGGAAATCAGCCAAGGGACCATTCACAATCAGTCGCCCACTGGCCCCTTTCAATTGTTTCACACCTTGGCGAATCCATGCATCTAATTTAGGTTTCATGAGATGGGGAGGAATATAATCCAGCCACTGCTCTGCGTTTTTGGCTGAAAATTCGGCCGTCATACGCAAATTGGCTGAAGGAAGCAAAGGCTCATCAATGGCACCTGAAGCGCTCAACACCAAGTCAGGACGACTTAAAACAAATCGATCCATACTGATTCGTAACCCATTGCTCAACTGCTGCCAGTCAAATGCGGCATTCAACTGTTCAAACGTCACGGCTGGGAATCCTAAGCGAGTTAACGTGACCTGCTCACTGTCGAATTCCAAGCGACCCTCTGTCGGTTGCCAATTCAAAACACCTGACAGTTGACTGACCGACGGAATATCATGCTGGCCCGTCCAGCCCAGTTGTGAAAATTGCGTTAATACCAAGCCAAGCTCCCCTGACTTGACGACCAACTGGGTATTTGCAAGCGTGCCCCTTGGATGCATTGCAACAATATCCCGCATCGCGCCCGGCCATGGGATATCCATCGTTAATAGGGATTCCAGTGGCAAGTTTTTTCCAAACGCACGGTAGG
>DNVL01000087.1 GCA_003507515.1 Legionella sp. | reverse complement strand
TCACCTGCAGAAGAAACAATAGAGCCTAAATAACCTTCCTTTAGCGCACTGGTTTCAGCAGGTGACAGTTCAGCCCCTGTTAACTCCATGATTAAAATTAGTTTTTCTGCCGCATGGACTTTGGTGTCTCGATGTTTAATCGTTAGATAATCCGTTTTTTCACTCACAAGACCAAATGTTTTAGCGATAGCGCTGCTGCAGTCCATCATCCAATAGGAGAACGTCTTTAAGAAAAGAAAATCCCAATGAAACCCCCATTCGTTTTGTCGACAGCTTATATATTGCCTCAGTTCACTGATGAGCGAGTCGCAATTCAAGCGCACGGGTTGATACGGCGGAGGCGATGGCAGCTGCTGCTCGGGAGCCTCTTTAAACTCAGCCTCCCCACCCTCTCTCCTATCGTGTGATCTAGGGCGTTCTTCTAAGCCGCATGCTTGAATATAACCGTTCATTTCTTCTTCAGGCAATGCTTTAAATTCGTCAAGTTTTGTAAAAAAAACCCGCGAATTCATCGGCTGAATCCCCTCTTCTTTTATCGCCATGAATCCATTCATAAAGGCTTGCGCAAGCTGATGATGCCACCGACATGATGCCATGCTGGATGCCAACGTTTGTTCAGCAATGGCCATCAGCTCTGTTTCAGAATAGTCCGACAACGTACAGCGATGGAAACGATTTAACAAAGAGGGCGCTAACTTTTTACGGCCGGCATAACCGGTCGGGTTTTGACTGGCCAGCACAAAAAAACCAGGCTTCTGTGCACCTTGCCCAAACGCATCGACACCCGTCAAATATTGGCCTAACTGTTTCTCCAATGCAGGATCAAGATTTAACTCATCCAGCACCACCGGTGTAGCGTCATTGAATGCTTTTTGCAACGTTTCTCTCACGTGTTTACTGCCCGATGCGATCAAAAGATAAGGGATCCCCAAATGCTCGAGTGCTTCAGTATACATGCGCGTTTTTCCAATGCCTGAAGCGCCTTCCATTAAAATGCCACCTTTGGCGTTCAAATTACCTGTGCGTAACAGCGCAATGTCTTCCAATATCAGCTGCCAAGTAAAGCATCGTGAAGAAGGCAAGGCATAGCCTGTATTCAATCGCGTTAACCCCTCCGGTGCGACGGCCGGGGGTTGTCTATTGATTTTTTCAAACAAGGTTTGTTTAAACCGTTCTTGTGCGCCGTTCTCTAAGGGGTATAACCCCATGAACGTCTTCAGGCAGGCATCCAATGCCCATTCCAAATCATCGTGATCACAGGCTTGAGCGTTTAATTTCAAGTAACAAAAACGCTGACACAGCATCTCCAAATCACGCAAGCTCACTTCTTCAGGAAAATCTTTTTTAACCCAGCGATAGATGGTTAGAAAGAGATCTTGTATGGCATCTAATGCATCGGATGGTATGTCCCTTAACGGTTCGATCATCATCTGCCTCAACACGGCATCATCGGGATGTTTAAAATAGAGCGTGATGGCTTGTGAGGGTAGCGTGGTTTGCTTCTTACATTCAGGGTAATAACTCGGATTGCAGGTGCAGACTATTTTATGGTTTTGAGACACAGGATAATGCGTGCCTTGATAACAGACAAAGCCTTTTTGTAGATCTTCAAAAAACGACCAAAACGCATTGTCCTCTAAATTGTATTCATCCAATATCAATAACTTACGACCCTCTTCAGGCGACTGCAGCCACTGGATAACGCCCTCTTTGCCCCAGAATGAACGGGTTTGGACCGCCGGGTGGGACAAGGTAGAAATGGTATCAAAGATCTTGACCAGATGCGTTTTTCCAACGCCTGGATCACCTTGCAAAATCAGCACTTTCAGAAAATCATCTTGCAAAAATCGTTCAAATCGTTGATGTTGTTTATGTTTGATGATGTCTGTTGTTGCAACGTCCGTAAGCATTTTTTCGGCGGCTTTAACTAACTTTTTTTGCATGTCCTCACGCAAGTGCAAATGGCCATCTTCTGTAAACAGGGTCTGACTATCGGTCAGCGGATCCTGCAAATCAAAACAGGCCATGAGTTCGGCTCCCGTCAGGCAATTGGCCGCCTGCCAAGGCTCATAGCCAATGTTTTCCAAGCTGAACGTGAGTTTTGTCTGACGCTTCACTGACAACGGCTTTTGACCTGCTGAAAATAAAATCTTGGCCAGCACGTTGATGCAGGCATATTCTTCACTATGATGGGGATAATGGGCCAGCAACACACTTTTAATCACCTTCTCTGGAGCAACAGTAGCGTTCTCTTTCACCGCCAGCTGTTGCAAACATGTTTCGATAGCATTCACATTGCAGGGTAGAGAAATACGCGCTTTTTCAGCCAGTTGATAAATCAGAAAGAGCCGTTCTATGTCAGTAGACACATATTTTTTACTAAAATAGCCTTGATAATCTAACCCTGTAATGGGTTTTTTATCCTGGTATGCCGCTTGCGCATACAAAGGATCGGCTTGTTCTGGCGTCACAAACAACACCTGTCCTTTTGGTTTGATTATGTCTCCATTCACCCACAAATACTGCTGCGGGTTAAATAAAGAACTCAGACGTTGATACAACCCCAGATTCATCTGCCCATAAAGAACAATGGTTGTGCCATCCATTAACGCATTCAGCAAACGTGAAGGGGTCCGTTTAATGTTGAGTGGAGAGAAGGATTGAACCTCCAATGTTTCAATTAAATCACTCCACGTGGTATGCAAATCAACGTAATGGGAGATGCTGTTCGGTATGGATAAATTTTTCACGACAAACGAAGGGTCGTTGGAAAAAATAAGACCTGAATGTTCTGTGTAATCCCAGGGCTTGCGTTCTAAGACACACGTCCCCATGCTCAACCCTTTGTTTGCATCCTTTATCGCATGCAGCAATGCGTGTTCAAGCGCAGGTTCTAGCGGTGTAGTCAGTACAAAATGATCATACTCAGACAACAACCCGTTGGGCTGGCTGCGCACAAAGCCTTGCGCATCAATACGCTCATAGGAAAACAAACTGGAATACGTACTGCTGTTCACCTCAAGCACGCGATCGCCGGACTTAAGGGGTGAGGTGACCTCGTCTAGGGTTAAAACAGGCCGATGGTCTATCCTGATTTGAAAATCATCTGGAACAGTATAATATTGACCATTGGCTAAAATTTGTTTTTTAATACGTAAACTGTGCATAAAATCGTTAAACTCAGGCTGCATGAGCGGGGGATCGTACAATACAATCCCGCCTGACTGGTTTTGCAATGCAACCAGAAGCGCCCCAGCCTTGAAACGAAAAGCGTCCCCATCAACCACCGGTTTACCGCAAAGCGCCTCGTACCAATGTGCAGTATCGTGATACAAGTCAACGCGCGCTTCATTGTCCAGGTCCAGCGGTTTTGTGATCTCGGTACACCAAGGCAAATCGGACTGGCTGATGGCGGCTTCTAAAGCCGATGGAACCGTTAAAATGGCACGCATCCGTGAATAAAAGGAGTCATCCTCTTTGATCCTGTCTTGGCGTTCCAACCCAATGATGCGAAGTGCTTTGTTCACCCCCTGATCATGCAGGATCGGTATTTGATCCAATATACTTTTGTAAGTCGCCGTTTCATTCGCAGAAAAATCCGACCAATTGATGAGCAGGATCCCCTCTTGCTGGATTAATGTTTTTAACGGACCTGGTAATGCTTGTGCATGACCCGATGCATTGACTTGATACTGGCTAAATAACGATCTGATTTGTTTTGGATCATGCACATACAGGTATTGATCCGGCACAATCCCCGATTGAGATAGATAGTGCTTCATCAGCCTAAGATTTAACTGCCAGGCAAAGGTTGGATCTTGATATCGCAACAATAGCCCGTGCGTTTGAATCAGAAGCGCCAGAAGATCAGCAACGGTTGACTGGGCATTCAGCATACTCTCGTGCGTGAAAAATGATTTAAATACAGCAAGGGCATCATCTTGGGGTGCAACCGTGACGGCAACGGGGAGAGACGGTGTGGATGGCGGCTGGGGCAACAGGGATCGTTGTTCATCCGGTTTGATGTCTTTGACAGGCAGTGGATCGTAATAGTCGACATGCGTTTGGGGGCCGCCAAAATCAATGGTTTTCCAGCGGTTGGTGAGAGAAGAATAAACTTCAACAAACGCATGCGTGTCATTGGTGACCAAACGGCAAGGGATCTGTTGATACGCACATAACATCAGGCACGCATTGGCACGATGACGGCATACACCGGCTTGCGACAGCATGGGGCGCAGATAGTCGTCCACCCCTTCATCTCGGATTAATGGATGCTCAGTGGAAAAACCATGGCAATACGCAAGGATTTCATTTAACCCATCCGTTTCTTTTAAGGGTAATC
>DNVL01000262.1 GCA_003507515.1 Legionella sp. | reverse complement strand
GGTCCGATTCCGGCCTCAGCCTCCAAACCTGCCCAGGTGGCGAAACAGGTAGACGCAAGGGACTTAAAATCCCTCGGTGGTAACACCATGCCGGTTCGATTCCGGCCCTGGGCACCAATGCTGGCTCTGTCGAAAAAGAGTTCGATAGCGCTAAATTGATGGTATTGACTCCCGTTTTATTGGCGCCACTTTTATCCATTGTGACCTTAATATAGGTCTCGTCCATCCGTCATGAAACCCATAACGGGTCGCTTATGATGTTTGCGGAAAATATCTTACAGCTGAGGTGCGTAATGAGCAACCTAGCGATTGACCATGGAATGGTCAACTTTTAAGCCGCGATCTGCCCACAATCCCCAAATGTCTCGATAACTGAATAGCGTAGGTTACATGCCAGCGAGCTAACATTAATTGAGTTTCAATCCATGTGGAGACTTAGTATTGATTTTTTTTTTTGATAAGCAGACAATTAAAGTCATGATTGCTTATTTAGTGATCAATAATGCAATATTGAGGAGAAATGAAATGTCTAGCTTGAAACAGAATCTGACTGATTTATATGCAAAACTAAGGGGCGGCGTGCGGTATGTGCCTGGTGGTAATATGTTTAAAGATACTATTGAACCAGAAGTATATGTAGCCATTCAAGAGTTTTCCAACTATTGGCATGGGCTAACGGATAAGGAAAGAACAGCTTATACTGAACAATTGAAAGGTATTGATTTGTTGTTGTCTAGCCTTCATATTCCGGCTGATCCAGATGGTGAGATCCGTAAGTTTTCACCTGCTGATAGTTTAACATTCGGGAGGATGAATATTAATTCTATGCTTTCCAAACACGGAAACAATGAATTATTTTGCGCAGATGAGCCAGAGAATGTTGTTTATGGAGCCTCATCTAGATCGTTAAAATAACGCACCCAAAAAAAGACCTGCCCGGTGCTTAAACGCGTTGGGCCACGGCCCAACCTACCATGGTTCAATTTCTGCGTTTGCGAAGTATCTTAATGTCAGCCCTGCTATGATTCGTAGCCTTGAGCAAGGTAAACGTCACGCTCATGGTGCTATTCTCAAACTACTCAACATATTTGAGAAGCATGGTCTTAGTGGCTTAGTATGAGCAAGAGTTTTTAAGACGTCGTACTTTCCAAATCGACCAAAGCAAAACAAACCATTTCATCACGTAAACAGAGGGAGTCTAATCGTATCCTTGATTGGTTGTCCATGGTGACGGATCTTGAGCAGTTCAATGCGATGTTGGCTCGATGGAGGATCTAGATTTTGACACATTTTTAGGTGAGTTGGACGCGTCTATTCCTGATTAATTCAGCAAGGTAAATTAGGAACGTCCACAGGCGACACCGACTAACGATCCACAATATCTGTGGATAACGTTGTGAATGATAAGATAATGAAGGTCTAATATCTTTTATCACGCCAGGCTGAGTCTATCTTGTCAGGTGTATTTTGACTACAATGTTTTTCTAGTCAAATTTAGTCCATTGATGTTGAAGGCATTGGCTTTGTTGATTGGCTTGCATTGAAAAGAGTGCTGATCGTCATATTCGACACGCTCACAAAAACGGAGAATACAGTTATGCCTACGGGTACGGTTAATCGATTTAATAAAATCAAAGGGTATGGGTTTATCACGCCAGACGAAGAAGGGGCTGAGGTATTTGTGCATTTTTCAGCAATTGAGATGGCGGGCTACAAAGAATTGGTTGAAGGCCAACGCATTCGTTATGTATTGACGGAAGGTGAAAAAGGTCCTTTTGCGACGAGCGTCTTGCTATTGGGCTTGAAAAAGTAAGCTATACTCATCATAACCACCCCAAAGCAAGGATCGGTTGGCTGAGGCATTTAAAGAAGGCAGCGCCACTCAATTGTCACAACAAGCCAGCTCTACTTTTATGAAAGCAACCGCATTCTTTGAATCAGCGGGTTTTAAAAAGTAGCCCTATATTGAATTTAAACGGTGATAATTCCTTGTGCTTACCCGACAAGTATCATATGCTATTTGTATATACAAAACAAAGGGGAATCAATGAGACATCAACGTTCTTTTGACGTTCGTCATGTAAAATTATTTAAAAACGGTCGCAGCCAGGCGGTCAGGATCCCCCGTGATTTTGAGTTGGAAGGAGACGAGGTGTTGATTCATCGAGAGGGCAATCGCTTGATTCTTGAATCCATCCCATCCATGTCATTTACTGAACTCTTCGCAAAATGGCAGCCTTTGAATGAAGGGTTGCCAGATATTCCTGACGCGGGTCCAGAGCCCGTGGATTTATTTTGATGCGGTATTTGCTGGATACGAATATATTATCAGATGTTATCAAAAATCCACAAGGGATGGCTGCAAAGCGCATGATGGCATTGGATAATAATGACCTGTTTACGAGCATTATAGTGGCCTCGGAAATACGTTATGGTGTTGAGAAAAAAAAATCTGCTCTACTCTCTTCGCGTGTTGAACTGCTATTGCAAATGCTAGATGTGCTTCCATTTGATGTGGATGCTGATCGATACTACGGGAAAATACGGTTTAATTTGGAGCAGCAGGGACAGATTATTGGGGCAAATGATCTGCTGATTGCAGCGCATGCGCGCTCTCTTGATGCGGTCCTTGTCACGGACAATACGCGGGAGTTTGCGCGCGTCGAGGGCTTAAACATCGAAAATTGGTTGAAGTAATTGAGCTTTGTATACACAAAATCTGTGGATAACATTGTGAGTTATATGACGATGAAGGTCTAATATCTTTATATCACACCATACGGGCTCTATCTTGTGAGGGCTATTTTGACTACAATGGATTTTTAATCAAATTTAGTCCACTTATGTTTAAGCCATTGGCTTTGTATATTGGCCTGCGTTATATGCGGGCGAAGAAAAAAAATCATTTTGTTTCGTTTATTTCCTTAAGCTCCATGCTTGGCATTGGCATGGGCGTGATGGTTTTGATTACGGTGCTGTCGGTGATGAATGGCTTTGATGAAGAAATTCACAACCGTTTTTTTGGGATGGCGCCTGAAATTACCGTGACGAGCGAGTCAGACCAATTGAGTCAATGGCAGCCGCTTGCGGATGAATTACGTCGCCTCCCTGGGGTCAAAGCCGTTGCGCCCTATGTCGCAGGACAAGGATTATTGACCTATGAGGGGCAGGTTGTGCCGATAGCGCTCACAGGTATATTGCCCGCGCTCGAACAAGGCGTTTCTCATTTGGAAGACAAATTATTGGTGGGCAACATGGCCGATCTCGGTCATTTTGGTATTGTCTTAGGCCGTGGCATTGCTGATCACTTAGGGGTTATGGTGGGTGATAAAGTCACGGTCATGATTCCTCAAGCCACGGTGACGCCGGCGGGCATGATCCCTCGGTTTAAGCGCTTTACCGTGAAAGGGGTGTTCACTGCAGGCACTGGATTTAATTTTGATACCAAATTGGCGTTTGTTCATTTGGCCGATGCACAAAAACTCATGCAATTAGGGGATGATGTCTCGGGGTTGAAAATGAAAATTCAAGACGTCTATCAAGCGCCAGCCATGTCAGAACAATTGTCTTTGAAACTGGGGGAGCGCTATCAGGTGGGCAATTGGACGCAACAATATGGCGCTTTTTTCCAAGCGGTTAAAATGGAAAAAACCATGATGTTTATGATTCTCTTGCTGATCATAGCCGTAGCGGCATTTAACTTGGTGTCGTCATTGGTGATGGTGGTCAATGATAAACAAGCTGAAATTGCCATTTTAAGGACGATTGGCGCGACCCCATCGACCATTTTATGGATTTTCATTGTGCAAGGCATGATGGTGGGGTTGGTGGGTACGGTGTTGGGCATTTTGGGTGGCTTGGTGCTAGCTAGCAATGCAACCGCCATTGTCAATGCGTTGCAGTCTCTTTTCGGGGTACATGTGTTGTCGTCTAGTATTTATTTTGTGGATTATTTGCCTTCAAAAATTCTATTGCGTGATCTATGGCAAGTCTGTGCGATGGCGTTGTTGATGAGTTTTGTCGCAACCATTTATCCGGCCTGGCGTGCTTCAAAAACAGTGATTGCGGAGGCGTTGCATTATGAGTGAAGCGATTATTGAGTGTGTCGGTTTGGGCAAGTCTTATCACGATGGGAATGCAACCATTGATGTATTAACGGGCCTTGATTTCTCTCTCCATACCGGTGAGCGCATTGCCATCGTGGGTCCTTCAGGATCGGGTAAAAGCACGCTATTGCATTTAATGGGAGGGCTTGATCAACCCACCTCAGGCAAGGTTTTGATTCAAGGCGTTGATTGGCAAACCCAATCGGAAAAAAAACGATGCCAGTTACGCAATCACCATTTAGGGTTTATTTATCAATTCCATCATTTATTGCCCGAGTTTAGTGCGTTGGAAAACGTGGCCATGCCCTTGTTGCTGGCAGGCAAGCCTGTATTAGAGGCTTTGGCGCAGGCGCGCGTGATACTAGAGCATGTTGGGTTGCGTCTACGTGCCGAACACAAGCCCTCGCAGTTATCGGGTGGTGAACGGCAGCGGGTGGCCATTGCCCGCGCGTTGGTTCATCAACCGCAGTGTGTGTTTGCAGATGAGCCCACAGGTAATCTTGATCAAGCAACGGCTGTGAAGGTGTTTGATTTGATGCTGGATTTAAATGCGACATGCCAAACCGCATTACCCATTGTAACCCATGACCGGCAACTGGCCGATCGCATGGATCGGGTGTTAACATTGCAGGAAGGGCGGTTGGTTTGATGTTGATGCATACCAGGAGAAATATATGATGAAAGAGCAATCCAATGGTTCATTGGCTTCAGATTTTGATGAGAATTTAATCAGGTGTGATTATGTTACCAACTCATCGGATCTTTTTCCAAACGGTGCGAAGGCTGCAGCAGCAGATGCGGCTTGTGAGAATAAGCAAAAGCATACGTATTCCCGGTTTTTTACAACAGTAACGGCCGGTGTGAGTGCTTCAGTTTTATCGGCAGCTGTTGGTTCTGAATTGCTAAATGCCAAGATGGGTAACGCGTATAACACGCGTTCAATGGTGGCGGCCTCGGCAGTGGGTGGAATGGCCTTGTTTACAGCGTTTGGCGCGGCTCGATTCTGTTTAGACGCCGTATCTAACCCGAACATCAATGCTTGGACGGCTTTAGCATTGGGTACTGGATTGGCTGCCTTGTCTGGTGTGTTGGGAGCTTTGATGTTGGATGCCGATGACGGCGTGGGATTGGATAGCTATCTTGCGGCACCTGCACTCGGTGCTGTCCTCGTCGGGGGAGCGAGTGCTATTGGGTTAGTAGCGCATGCTCGCCGTCCCTAATACAGAGAGAAGCGAGACATCGCAGCCATCCTCTGTTTAGTAATCAGCATGCCCTGGTGTGCGTGGGAATGGAATCACGTCTCGTATGTTATTGACGCCTGTGACATAACTTACCAAACGTTCCAGTCCTAACCCAAACCCTGCATGGGGTACTGTGCCGTAACGGCGTAAATCACGATACCATTGGTAGGTTTCTCGGTTCATTCCGCATTGTTCCATGCGTTGGTCCAAAATATCCAGCCGTTCTTCACGCTGGCTTCCACCAATGATTTCACCAATACCGGGTGCCAATACATCCATGGCGGCCACCGTGCGGCCGTCATCATTCACTCGCATGTAAAAACTCTTCATCTCGATGGGATAATCGGTAATGATCACGGGTTTTTTACAAAGTTCTTCTGCTAAAAAGCGCTCGTGCTCTGATTGCAAGTCAGACCCCCAGTTGACAGGGAACTCAAAGGTTCGTTTGGATGATTGCAGCGCCGCAACGGCATCTGTATAAGTCATGATTTCAAACGGTGAGTCCGCCATGTGTTGAACGCGGCCAAGGCACGTTCTATAGATGAATTGGTTAAAAAAGTCCATGTCATCTGCGCGTTCATTTAAGACCGCTTTGCATACGTAGCGCAATAAATCTTGGCTCAAGTCACAGATGTCCTTCAAGGATGCAAATGCCAGCTCCGGCTCCACCATCCAAAATTCGGCTAAATGGCGGCTGGTATTTGAATTTTCGGCACGAAATGTAGGCCCAAAGGTATACACTTTGGAGAGCGCCAGACAATAGGCTTCTGCATTTAATTGGCCAGAAACGGTTAAAAACGTTTCACGACCAAAAAAATCTTTAGAAAAGTCAACGGGGCCTGTAGGCAGCCTGGGTGGGTTCAATGCATCGAGTGTGCTCACGCGAAACATTTCACCTGCCCCTTCACAGTCACTGGCCGTGATGATGGGCGTATGAACCCAAATGTAACCCCGTTCATGAAGAAAACGGTGGATGGCATGAGAGATACAATCCCGTACACGAGCAATTGCGCCAATCGTATTGGTGCGGGGGCGTAAATGGGCGACATCCCGAAGAAATTCCAATGTATGGCGTTTGGCTTGAATGGGGTAGGTATCGGGGTTTTCGACCCAACCCACGACGTCAATGGTTTCGGCTTGAATTTCAAACGATTGCCCTTTCCCTAGGGAGGGAACGCGTTTGCCAGTTGCTATTATGGCGCAACCCGCCGTTAGTTTTAGTACGTCTTGTGCATAGTTTGAAAGGTGCTCGGAGGCCACGATTTGAACGGGTGCGTGGCACGATCCGTCTGTTAAACTGATAAAAGACAAGCCCGCTTTTGAGTCACGCCGGGTTTTTACCCAGCCACGGACGGTGATGGATTCATCCACTGGGTTGCCATCTTCTAAGCATTGTTTGACGGTGTAAATCAGGCTCATATTTAATTCCAACGAAAATAAAGAATAATACACTAAAAAAATAAAGGATGGGATACATTTGCAATTGGGCCGTATTCAGTATTTAATTTAAGTCTCTCTATTTTTAAGGAATGCACATGATGGGGACGCTATTTCCCGCATTGGTATTGGCCCAGTTGTTAGGTTTATATTTCTTGATCATGGCCATTGTGTTGTACAGCAGGGTCGCTTTTTATCGGCGGTTAATTCAGCGCATCGATCCTGAAAGCGGGACCATCGTGCTAGCCGCGTCCATCGGCTTGTTATTGGGGATCTTTTTTGTGGGGGTACACAATGTTTGGGTGTGGGGGCTGGGCGTTGGATTGACCATCATTTGCTGGGGTATTTTGCTGGTCTCTCTACTTTGGTTGTTCGCACCCGTGAGAATGACGCTGTTAACGCAAGCCTTGTTTCTTGGACGACGTTATTACTTCGTTGTCGCGTTCATGGCCCTGTTGGGTGTGGCACTTATGAGTCGAAGCGCATCGGTCTATGTCATGCATCTACAGGCTTTGGCGCTGCTTGGATAAAGGCGGGTTGCGTTAAGCAGTAATCATTGATGTCAGAAATCAATGGATAGGCAGTCATGGACAGATTGAATCGTTTGGCATTGTATACTTGTGGTATCAGGCAAACGTCTGCTAGTGATAGCTCATGGCCATAACAAACAGGATGTTTACGTCCCAGTTTGTTTAACTGGATTTCGACTGCATCAAATCCTATTTTTATCCAGTGCTGATACCAGTCCAGCACTTGATTTTCTGTCGCTTGGAATTGTTCTCGCAATTGCTGTAACACGCGCAAATTATTGAGCGGGTGTATATCGCAGGCAATGATCATGGCAAGGCTTCTCACCTGGGCACGTCCCAATGGGTTTTGTGGGAGCAGGGCAGGTGTTGGGCTTATTTCGTTCAAATATTCAATAATAGCCAGCGATTGGGTGAGAATATGCCCATTTTCATCCAACGTAGGCACGAGGCCCTGCGGGTTTAGTGCGCAATAGGCCGGCTTGTGTTGCGCGCCGCCTTGATTGACCAAATGCACGGCCAGGGTTTCATACGTCACGTGTTTTAAATTCAACGCGATACGGACACGGTAACAGGACGATGAGCGGTAGTAGTCATAGAGTTTCATGTTTACCCTTATTTTTGAGTCGCAACAACCGATTGATCAATCGCACCAAAGATGCTGATGCCCTCATCGTTTTTCATTTCAATTCGAATGGTATCGCCAAACCGCATGAAGGGTGTCGATGGTTTGCCATCGGCCAATATTTCCAACATACGCTTCTCTGCAATGCAGGATGAGCCTTGACTCCGGTCGATGTTGGATACGGTGCCTGATCCGATGATGGTGCCGGCCTTTAAGTCACGCGTTTTTGCGGCGTGTGCAATGAGTTCTGGGAAAGAAAACGTCATGTCTATGCCGGCATTGGGTTGGCCGAACAATTGACCATTCAAATGGCTGTGCACCCGTAAATGCACGCGTTTTCCATCCCAATGGTGTCCTAATTCATCTGGTGTGACCGCAACGGGTGAGAAGCTGCTGGAAGGCTTGGATTGGAAAAATCCAAATCCCTTGCCCAGTTCGTCTGGAATGAGGTTTCGTAACGAGACGTCATTGACTAACATCAATAAACGAATCTGTGTCTCAGCTATTAACGGTGTGCTACCCATTGACACATCATCGGTGATAACCGCGATC
>DNVL01000280.1:368-3473 GCA_003507515.1 Legionella sp. | reverse complement strand
GCAGGAACAGGCGCAAGCCCACAATGATCGGTACCTTGCCCGAAGCTGTTGTCAGCCACACCAGCGTCTGGCAGTTAGCGTTTTTGTCGAGGGCCGAGGCATATTCCTGCCCCCCCGCCGATCGAAGCACACCTTTTCTTAGGCAAATCCGTATTGTCGATGATCGGTTAGGGATCATCATCACCACCAATTTGCCAGTCAGCTTTGGTAAGCCATGCCATCTACAGTGGGGCGTCTTCCCAGACGCCATTGCCGATTAAGTGATGCAGCTTGTCATATCTGACATGGCTATCCCGCGCCGTCATCGGCTGCGCGCTTTTGCGTTCATCTGGCCCAATCACACCGCGCTATGTAGGCGGGGCACATCCGACTTCGCGTCTTGTTCCGGAAAGCTCCGAAATACGACGAAAACCATGCGTCCAGTTCCGCTAATCCAGATCCATCGTCGCCACCAATAAAAGTCGCTCTCTACAAATTGCCTACAGCCAGCCTTGGGAATTCCAAGATTATATTTCTGTCAAAGTAGTGCTGAGGCTTGTTGAGATTTACTGGGATTTGATGAGGGCGGTAATGAGGTGGCCGCAAAGCTTTGATCGTTTTTGCAGGGGGGCGGACTCTAATCGCGACTTGAGGAAAATACCCGTGGCAGGTTAATTTTCTTAACGAGATTTTTACAAATTCTAAGCTATAGTAATGGCGAAGTTCGGCATAAATGGTGTATAGGGACGGGAGCTATGCGATCATAAATTTGACCGGAATTGGTGTATTGTTAGCAACTCACTAACGATAATTTGATTTATTGTGGAATTTTTTAATGCTGGCTATTCATCGTAATGGTGCTCTGCTGACGTGAAAAAAATAATGATCAAATTTGTGAGCGTTCCGATATGGGTGAAGCAAAATGATTGATGATAAGACTTGTTTCATGTCGTGTCAGACGATGTGCGGGATTAAAGGTGTCAGGCGTCCTTGTCAGATGCGCGGAGTGGTCTTGGATGAAAACATACCTTACCCGCATCCTCCGTTGTGCAATGCACCTAATGAAGCAATCTATATTGTCGATGATAATCATGTTTTTCTTGAGGAGACTTCTGAATCGCTCAAGTGGCTCAATTTGCCGGTATTTTGTTTTGATGACCCGTCCAAATTTCAGGTTTCGGTCAGTAGCGAAATATCGGGATGTGTTCTCCTCGATCTTCAGTTGCCAGGGTGCGACGGCGCCTCGGTGCTGAAATGGCTGCGGTCCGGTAATTGTTCGGCATCCATTATTTTCATATCAGGTACCGGCGATATTCCGACTGCGGTTGATTGCATGAAGGCGGGTGCCAAGGAATTCTTAGTGAAGCCCATCAATCCAAACCATCTTCGTCATGTGGTGGGTGCTGCAATTGCAGAATCACGCATGGAGTATTGCAAAAATCAAAGTCTGAAGGAAGTAGGTATCGCGCTAGGGAGTTTGACTACCGCTGAGCGCGCAGTCGCTGATCTTCTTGCGCAAGGATTTATGTCTAAACAAATTGCCGGGATTTTGGGGCGTAGTGAAAATACAATTAAGATACACAGGGCACGAATAATGGCAAAGATGGGAGTTGTGTCTACGACAAGCCTCGCGCAATTAATAAACTTATTTGATGAACGCAATAATAAAATTGTTAGTGCGGCGTAAGGTTATTAAGATAAACAGGTAAAATTATCGTTTTAATCTTTTTTAACAGACCATCTGTTGGAGTGTTCTCTTATCATCGGAATTTTACAATACCGGCATTTTGAAATATAGTGGTCACCACGCAATACTGCCTGATCCCTAATTCGCGCATGCTTTCTAAAGCAACACAATATAATATGCAATATTTTTCCAAAAATTTTGATAGCTTGTTGATAATTTAGATCATATGGCCTTAATGGCTATTGTCTAGTAATTATTAGTTATGCACTTGGCTGCATATATTTAACGACAAAATTTCATTCAACGCGAGATGATGTTGATTGACTAAGAATGTCGAGTAGGGTTTGGGCTGATTTCAATCTAAGTTTTGTGGAATAATCTTCAGTTACGCCCGTTTAGTCAACGAGCTACAACTGGATTGCTTAGGTTTAACAGCAATGTGACGGGGTGGCCTGCAATGAAACAAGACAGAAACAAGGTGCAGCAAAATGTCTCTCATGACATCAGGCAGCCATTGAACATTATACTTATGGTGAGCGATAATATACATAGCCGCTTGGTAAATAAGCTTGAAGAAGATGACGCTCTATATCTGTCAAAAAAAATTGGCCGTATTGAAGATCAAATTAGCAAAATTGTTGCCCTTGTTGAAAATCTTTCACCATCTAATCTTGGTCGCTGACGTAGCAATAAATCGAAAAAATCCAAATCATCGTTAGTCCGAAGATTTACTCAGAACCAAGAGGATCCCTGAAGGCGATTCATCTGGTAACAAAGTCGGCCAACAAGGTGCCTGGTTGACGTCGTCACCTTTCCGTACATCAACGGGTTTGACAGCATCCGAATCCCAATCGTTATACCTCCATAATGTCCCGAGCAAACGGGCATTTTACTTCTATTCCTCCATGGGCCTGACCTTGTCCATCTCTTATCTGCCATGCTCTCTACGCCAGCGGCGTTAGCCTTGCTCGGTGACGCCGATCCGTCCGCAGGCACCTCCCACGGTGCCGCCCTGCGCCAGCATGAGCTCCGCTTCGCGCTGCTTGTCGATGATCGAATTTACCAGCCAGGCGATCCTGGAATGGGCTGGCAAGAACCAGATCGAATGGCACTAATGAGGTGGTGCCGGTTTTCTGGACAGGATGCTAAGCTAATCCCGACCTGATGGATTGGTACGGGAATGAAGATGACGAGAAAGCGCTACAGCGCCGATTTCAAAGCCAAGGTGGCCCTGGAAGCGATCCGGGGCGACCTGACGCTGGCGGAGCTGGCAGCCAAGCACGGCGTGCACCACACGATGATCGCATCATGGAAACGCCAGGCCATCGATGGGATGGCGGGCACGTTCTCCGGTGCCGGCGATGCGGCCAGGTCTGCCAGCGAGAGCGAGGTGGAGAAGCTGCACGCCAAGATTGGGCAGTTGGTCGTGGAGCGGGATT
>DNVL01000280.1:0-200 GCA_003507515.1 Legionella sp. | reverse complement strand
CGGCGGTTCATGGCGAAGATGGGTCTGACACCGATCTACCAGCGGCCGCGCACGAGCGATCCGCACCCGCAGCACCGGGTCTATCCGTATCTGCTGCGCAAGCTGAGGATCGAGCGGCCCAATCACGTCTGGTGTGCCGATGTGACATACATCCCCATGCGCCGTGGCTTCCTCTATCTGGTGGCGATCATGGACTGGGC
>DNVL01000263.1 GCA_003507515.1 Legionella sp. | reverse complement strand
TAATTGATCTAAATCAAACTCGCCAAATTTGGGATCGAGCATGCCGTGTGCAATGCCATGTGCAACGTAGGCTTTAAAATAGGGGGGGTACAGGGCCGTCATTTCATCAAACGTGGCTTCTTGTTGGATGCCTAATTTGTTTAGTGCTTCGGCACGCATGCTGTCCAACAATAGCCGTGCACTGACATAAGTGTAATTGGGTTCTGTTTCAACCAATGCGCGTGCCGACATGATGAGCGCTTTATGCACGTCTTCTAGTTTCGCTAAGTGGTATAAGTTGCGCATGGCATCTTTAATGACGGGTGCTGCATGCACTTCTGCAAGCCCGCGACAGGCTTCTTCCACAATGGTGTTCACGCGGTCCATGTTCAGGGGCTGCAAGGAACCATCGGGCATGGTGATCTGCATTGTCTTGTCGTCGGTGGTTTTTTGCTTCAATTCTACATCGCGTGCCCGCCGACGTTCTTCGCGGTATAACACATAGGCCACGGCCACTTTGTGCTGGCTTTTGCGCATCAAGGCCAATTCGACTTGATCTTGAATGTCTTCAATATGAATGGTGCCTCCACTGGGCATCCGACGTTTGAATGTTTCGGTGAGGTGTTGTGTGATCTCATCAATTTGCTCGTGAATGCGATTAGACGTTGCCGCATGGCGGCCTTCAACGGCAATATACGCTTTCGTAATGGCCACTTTTATTTTGTCTTCATCATAACGCGCCACACTGCCGTTTCGTTTGATGGTATTTAATACTCCTGGTTTATTGGTGGTTAATTCGAACAGGTTTTCATTCGATTCAGATGGTCTGGGGTACGCAAGCGCTTGTATTGGCTCAAGAATATCTGACATGGTTGCCTCCTTTGAAAACACAACATATAGTTGTTTTTTGCGTCTAAACACACAATATAGTGTGTTTTTCGTCAGAGATCAAGAGAATAACCATGGGGGTATCTTGTGGATAAGATGGGGATGGATTTTTCTAAATGCAGGATATGAGCAAAACAAGCCTAAGCCATAAAGTCAACCCACCCAATTGAAGATAACCTGCCTACGCAGGTTTTTTTATTGGCAGGCATCGCTGCGGTTTAAATGAATTCCATTGATACCCGCCCCAGAATGTTTGATACTAGCTTTAGAGCCATTCATGAAGGAGAACGCCATGGACGCGTTAGCTGCATCCCGTCATTTAAATCAACAAACACAAGAGTCATTGGTCAAATCACATGCGCTCTTGGTGAAACGCATTGCATATCATTTGTCTGGGCGCCTGCCACGGTCGATTCAATTGGATGACTTGATGCAGGCCGGCATGCTGGGCTTGTTAGAGGCTGTTCGTCATTATGATGACAGCAAAGGGGCGTCTTTTGAGACCTATGCAGGCATTCGTATTCGGGGTCACATGTTGGATGAAGTTCGCCGGAATGATTGGGTTCCGCGATCGGTATACCGCAATGCCCGCATGATATCCAAGGCGGTCAAGTTGCTTGAAAACCGCTTAGGACGTGATGCGAAAGATCATGAAGTGGCAGCGGAGTTAGGGATTGGGCTTCCAGAATACCATGAGATGTTGAGTGATTCGAATGGGGCGCATTTGTTTGGATTTGATGATTTAGGGCTCACCGATGATGTGTTAAAAGATGACACCATTGGATTTTCTACAGAGCCCCACATCAATGCGCAACAAGATGACATGCGCGCGCAGCTGTCGCACGTGATTGCAGGGTTACCTAAGAATGAACGCTTGGTGTTATCCCTTTATTATGAACATGATTTGAATTTAAAAGAAATCGGGGATGTGCTGAATGTGACAGAGTCACGTGTGTCGCAAATTCACAGCCAAGCCACGCATCGCATCAAAGCGCGCCTCCCGGCATTGTGACGGCCAGTACTATCCGTGTAAAATTTTACAGATTAAAAAGACCGGGTCTTTCAGCTCAATCTGCGTTAGAATAAGACTTTTATTGGGCAATATAATATCGAAAGGGTTATCTATGTTGGAAGTAAATCAAACCAATCTCACATTAGTGGACTTGGATCATCGCATCCACGCCCTTCGGGGGTATCTTTGACTTTGATACAAAAAGCGAACGATTAGAAGAGGTGGTGCGGGAGTTGGAATCTCCTCATATTTGGAACAACCCAGCTGAGGCGCAAGCGCTTGGCCGTGAACGCGTTTTATTAGAGGGTGTTGTGCATCAATTGCGTGATTTAAGCCAATCGGTCACTGATTTAAGTGAGTTGTTTGAGATGGCCCGTGCAGAAAATGATGAAGGCACCATGCATGACGTGGCAGAAGAGGTGGTCGGCATTGAGGGCCAAGTGGCATTGCTTGAGTTTCAACGCATGTTTTCAGGCAAAATGGACAAGGCGAATGCCTTTCTTGATATCCAGTCGGGCTCCGGTGGTACGGAGGCACAAGATTGGGCTGAGATCATGCTGCGCATGTATTTGCGCTGGGGTGAGCAACATGGGTTTGGGGTGGAATTGGTCGAATGTTCGGGCGGGGATGTCGCCGGCATTAAAAGTGCGACCATTCATTTTACCGGTGAATATGCGTATGGCTGGTTGCGCACAGAAACCGGCGTGCATCGGTTGGTTCGAAAATCACCATTTGATTCAGGTAACCGCCGCCATACGTCCTTTGCATCTGTTTTTGTGGCCCCTGAAATTGACGATGACATTGAGATTGATATCAATCCGGCTGATTTACGCATAGACACTTATCGCGCATCGGGTGCGGGTGGACAGCACGTGAACCGAACTGATTCTGCGGTTCGTATCACCCATGGACCCAGTGGAATCGTCGTGCAATGCCAAAATGACCGTAGTCAGCATAAAAATAAAGATCAAGCCATGAAACAATTGCGTGCCCGGTTGTATGAAATGGAAATGCAAAAGAAACAAGATGAGCAGCAAGCGCTTGAGGCCACCAAGTCTGATATTGGCTGGGGATCTCAAATTCGCTCGTATGTGTTGGATCAGTCCCGTATTAAAGATTTACGAACAGGCGTTGAAACCAGCAATACCCAAGCCGTGCTGGACGGCGACCTGGATCAATTTATCGAAGCCAGTTTGAAAGCAGGAGAGTAAACCCCATGACTGAAGAAAATAATGTAGATAACAGCCTATTGGATGAAAGCGAAGTGTATCAGGTTCGCAAACAAAAATTAGTGGATTTACGGGAAAAGGGTTTTCATTTTCCCAATCAATTTCGCCGTGAACATTTGGCGGATGATTTGACCGCGCGCTATGCACAGTTATCCAAAGATGAATTGGCTCAAAAATCCGTGAAGGTTCGTCTGGCCGGCCGCATTGTATTGCGCCGCGTGATGGGCAAGGCCAGCTTTTTTCATCTACAAGATGTGTCAGGGCGCATGCAAGTGTATTTACGTCAAAATGACCTGCCGGATTTGTATGAACAGTTTAAGCATTGGGATTTGGGCGATATCGTGGGTGTCAGCGGTGAGTTGTTTATCACAAACACCGGTGAATTGACGGTTCATGCAGACGCCGTTGAATTATTAACCAAATCCCTGCGCCCATTGCCGGATAAATTCCATGGGCTGGCGGATCAGGAAGTGCGCTATCGGAAGCGTTATGTTGATTTAATTGCCAATGAGGCCAGCCGAAAAACGTTTTTAATCCGATCACGCTTGATCCAAGCGTTGCGTCAATTCATGGATCAACATCAATTTTTAGAAGTGGAAACACCCATGATGCACCCCATTCCAGGTGGCGCATTGGCACGTCCTTTTGTGACCTATCACAATGCCTTGGACATGGAAATGTTCTTGCGTGTGGCGCCAGAGCTGTATTTAAAGCGCTTGGTGGTGGGTGGGTTTGAGCGGGTGTATGAAATCAACCGTAATTTTCGCAATGAAGGCATCTCAACCCGTCATAACCCTGAATTTACGATGGTGGAGTTTTATCAGGCGTACGCTGATTACAATGACATGATGCATTTTACTGAAAGCTTATTGCATTTTTTATGCGATACCGTGATGGGCACGCGTCAGCTCGAATATCAAGGGCATACGCTGGACCTCGGCAAGCCGTTTGCACGCATGAGCATTAAAGAGGCGATATTGAAGCATCACGCGCATTTAACGCTCGCAGACATCACGGCCATTGATGGGTGTCTNNATGGGTTGGGTAAATTGCAAATGATAATCTTTGAAGAAACGATTGAGCACCATTTGATTCAACCGACCTTTGTGACCGAGTATCCAACCGAAGTCTCCCCATTGGCACGCCGCTCGGAGCTCGATCCTGATGTAACTGACCGCTTTGAATTTTTTATTGCGGGTCGCGAAATTGCGAATGGATTTTCCGAATTAAACGATGCAGAAGACCAAGCAGCACGCTTTCAAAAGCAAGTGGCGGATAAAGACGCCGGCGACTTAGAAGCCATGCATTTTGACAGTGACTACATTGAAGCGCTGGAATATGGCATGCCACCTACGGCAGGCGAGGGCATTGGGATTGATCGATTGGTGATGTTGTTTACCGATTCCCCATCCATTCGGGACGTGATTTTGTTCCCTCACTTACGGCAATGAGTACAGATCTATGATGCTTTCGATTGATGTTGGTAACTCTCATATTTATGGTGGCGTATTCTCTGGGGATGAGATCAGTTTGCGATTTCGTCACACCTCATCCACGTGCACATCGGACGAGTTGGGTATTTTTTTAAAAACGGTGCTGCGCGAAAACAAATGCGATCCCGACTCGATCACCACCATCGCCATTTGTTCGGTGGTGCCGCAGCTGGATTATTCATTGCGTGCAGCGTGCATCAAATATTTCGGGCTGGAGCCGTTCTTTTTACAAGCAGGTGTGAAAACCGGCTTGAACATCAAATATCGAAATCCGGTGGATGTGGGGGCTGACCGCATTGCCAATGCCATTGCAGGAAGCCAACAATTTCCGGGAAAAAATTTAATCATCATTGATTTTGGAACAGCGACGACCTTTTGCGCGGTCACCACACAAAAAGCCTACTTAGGCGGGGCCATATTGCCCGGCGTGCGTTTGGCGGTAGATGCTTTGTCAAAAAACACAGCCAAATTACCGGCCGTTGATATTGTGAAAGTAGAGCAAGCCGTTGGACGTTCGACCATTGAAAGCATTCAATCGGGTGTTTTTTATGGCGCATTGGGTGCGTGCCGTGAGTTGATCGGGCGCATTAAACAGGAAGCGTTCCCAGAGCAAGCGGTACTGGTATTGGCAACCGGCGGGTTTGCCTCCTTGTTTGAACCGCATGGCTTGTATGATCATCATTTGCCGGATCTGGTGTTGCAGGGGGTGCGCATTGCGGCGGAGATGAATGCTTGATGCCTTCATTCAGACTAATCTTAAGAAATGTAGC
>DNVL01000123.1 GCA_003507515.1 Legionella sp. | reverse complement strand
CCCAATCACTCTTAGTGGGTAATTGCAATATATGAGTAAGTAGAGAGAGAAGTTTTTTGTGATTTAAACAATCTGTGTGAAAAAATGTCGTCTTTAGGTGTTTGAAAATGGTTTTTATATAAAAATCAGCACGATAGATAAAATCCCGCTCAGAGATCACTTAAATAGCTCGAGACAAAACCAAGGAAAAATTGGTAATTACCTCGAGACGTTACAGTCGAGCACCCCGTCACTGAAATGATCACAGGAATTGATCATGCATCAAGTCTTCCTATGAGGTTCTTTTTTGACCGAAGACTCCTCGTTAGGAACCTGCTGTCGAATATCGTCCATCGCCCCTTTCAATGTTTCAAGACTTGGACTAGACGAAGAGGGAGGGGGAGGGGTAATAGAATCGCGAGTCGTGTGAAGGATTGTTTTTAATGTATCCACGTCATGATAAAATGCAATAGCTTCTTGGTTGAACCGGGTTGTTCGCTCTAGAAAAAAAGGGATGGGACTTTTCATTAAAATATTTCTCATTAAAATATTTCTGGTGTCTGTGTTTGAACTATACTCTATTAGTATTGTTAATCTTTTCTCCATGGTCAGATCGCGGTTTAATAAAATGACTTGCATGTTGTCGATTTTTACATACCTTTGCGAATCCGCAGACTGGCTTGATTTCATTTTATCTAACTGTTCATATAACGTCACCAAATGAGTATAACAATCCAACATCCCTCCTGTGACACGCTCTTGTGGAGACAAGTCATTGTCTAATAATCGCATCTTGATCTGCTGAAGGTCATGACGTCGAGTATCATTGATGCGTGATGGATCAGTAGGAATCTTCGATTCTTCCTTCTGTAATGCCACGCACTGCTTCAACCAATCCCAATAAAGAGAATACAATTTTCGGATGTCTTCTTGTATGCTGTCGTTTAAATGTTGACTGTAACCGGTGAGTTCTAATTTGTCATACATTCGGTTGGCATAAGTCACATTCCATGATGCTATCATCGATGCCAATCCACTCATTATCTCATCTTGGATTTGACTGGGGTTCGGAGCATTATGCCCTATGATTTGTTCACGGGCTTCTGCTCCCAATCCGGTGATACGCTTCGTGCAGAAGTGGCCGAACGTCAAATCGGAACGGCGGTCAAGGCCCATGCCTGTGGATTGAGTTCTTGTTATCAAGTACAGTTCTTTTTGAAAATCATCGTCCGCTTTTCTAAACGCTAACGCTAGTTGTATATGGACTCGGAACCGCTCTGCGGAATGAGTCCGGTTCTTTTGTGTTTCCTCATTTTTTACAAGGATATCGATATGTGCGGTTCGTTTATTCTTCATCTCTAGGTTATTCTTTTCCTCTTGTTCGAGAAGTCCAGATAATTGACCCGACATCATCTCAATCTCATCATACAAGTGTCTGAAATCTGAAGGCGTTTTTAATTGCCTCAAGAAACTGGTTTGATTATACATGGGATTGATTGGATACAAGTAAGGTTGGAGTTGCTGATAAATGTGGAGCAAACGCACTTGCTCATCTCGCGTTTTAAAGTCAGGCTTGACATCGTTAAGGTCACCACGCCTCATTTCTGCAAGAGCTCTATACTGATCAGAGAAAGTGTGGAACAGATTCTCCTCCTCGATACGACTGGATTTTTCTACTTCCTGTAACCTCAACCGCCCTCTCTCGATGCGTTGCTCAGTCAGACTGAGTTCTCCTGCCCATTGATTTTTATCTTCTCTAGAAATGGGCAAACACTCGATCAAATCCAGACAAAAATCATAAAAAGCATCATTCAAAGGGTTAGATAACGTGCCTGGCTGAAAAAACAACTGGAACTCCGCTTCGTCTGCCAGTGAGATCAATTCCAATCCCAATTGTCCACACGTCCTTTTTAATGCCACGATTGCCGTTTCTGTTGCTTCCACATGAATGCTTGTAACAACATTGGTGAGTTCACTGATAAGAGAGAAAATCAAGCTTAACGTTTCTCGATTGTATAGGTTCACTTGATGCAACAATGCATCGATTTTCTGATCCAACGGATGAAGATCCCGTCCCGGTTTGTCTTGCATGTCTGGATTCATCTTGTGTAAAAAATCAGACAGATCATGGAGTTTTTCCGCAATCATTCGAGGGAAAGGTGTTAGACTCACCGTATCTGATGCCTGCAGCGCATTGCGTTCTAGCGCCTCATCTCCTTTCGTTTCTTCTTCTTCTCCCTCTTCTTCTGTACCAACGGGCTGTTTGAATGGAGGAACCCGATAGCCTTTTAACGTGTATTGAACCAACATTTTTTCGTATTCCCAACGAGCAACAATGTCAAAGGGGGGGGCTGTTTCATTTGTATGCGATACATGCATGGATTGAATGTAATCGCCCAAGACCGGCACTTTTTCTAATGGCGCTAAACACACCAAGGCTTGGCGCATGATGTCACTGAGTTGTGGGGCTTGTTTTATATCAGATATAAAACAAGCCAGGTAACCGATGTCTATCCTCGACAAGAGCATCAGAAAATCCAACCGATACATGGGAAAAAGGGGATCCGCCTCTTGCTTCGAAAGCATCGTTTCGTATGCTCTTTCTAATGTTTCAACATTTTTTTGAAGCACATCAAGGACGAATAATAATTTTCGATACAGCATCACCGTGGGTGTATTTTCATAGACTAACACCTCTCCATCCCGAACAACCGATTCACGAATACGGCTTTGATCAAATATCAATTGTTGATAAATATCATCATCAAGGTTTTTTTCTGCCCAATTTTTTAATTCATGGTTTATGAACTGCTTTAAACGTGCTGAAATATGAAGTGAGAACATGCGATCCATCAAAGGCATGTACCTGGGCTGGTTTCCCAGCGCTTCCAGCGATCCAGTTAAACGTTGCCGCGCTTCATTTTCATCCTTTACACGACTGTTTATTTTTTCAACCCATTCATCAAAAATCAAAGGAACACTGGCGTCCGTTTCAGATCCCAATAGGCTGCTGCTCCTTGAGCTAAAAGAGAATGCCCTATCATGGATCTCGATTGGACTTAATAGAGGAAGTTCTCCCGATGCAACTGACTTCGACCCGGAATCAGAACAAACGGTTTCGGGGCTAGTGGAATCTCGTGGTGAGGAAGCCATGGGCGTTGCATCCAACTCCCTGCGGTTTGAACGATATAATCGTTCACGATCATCATTGCTCGTTTGAATATAATCACATGTTTGTTTATATTGACTTTTTTCTTGCTGAATGAGCGCTTTTACGGCTAATTTCATGGTGTCCGTTTGAAGTAACGATGCATTTTTCTTCAACCAAGATATCGGATCCATGACAAACAAAACATCCATGCGAGGATATAATGTTGCATAATAGGGCTGGATTATTTTGTATTTTTCTTTCAATCCATTCAGCTCAATATCTGTCAGTTGACTCATAACGTTTTTTAAGACGGCGATCTGATCCACGGCGCGAGCTGGAAAAAATTTAAGATGAGGGATTGCGCACAATAAAGCCGCATGAAAAAATGTATCCGCCGCTTTTAATACAGACTCATCCATGCTCAACGCATGGGCGTCTGAAAAACGATTGATTCGCAAGGATACCAGCCGTTCGATAAACACATCATCACACATTTCACGAAGCCCTGTTGATCGGTCTATTTTATTTATGCTAATGGCCTCTCCATTCCCCAAAAGGCTCCTCATGATTTTTACAGGCCTTGTAGATAACCCTTCGGCAACCGTATTCAGATGCCCAGAGGTATCTTCTAATGTGTCAGGCAGTGCATATATTGTATTGTATAGATCATTCATGGCTTTTAGAGCGGGTTCAACCAAGAGATGGCGGCGCAGCGATAAATGCTCTTCTAAAGATTCCAACTGTGCCAGCATTTCAGGAAAATGAACATGTTTTAACTGATTTAAGACATCCTCTGTTTTCAGGTGAACTGTTTCTGAAAGCGGCCCTGCTGCATTAATCACAGTGGGCAAATGATCCATTAACAATTTAGTAACCGATACCATGCCCAGAAAAGGTGCCGATGTTGAACTCGACAATTGCACAAAATTCTTTAAAAATGCATCGATTTTCTTTTGTTGCTTTTCAGGGGCATCTTTTACCGCTTCGCTAGTTGAGTTCGGATCAATCCATGTTTGCAACATTTGAAGGTATTGAGGCAATAGAACGATCAGTTGACTGAGCTTCTTTAATCCTGGATTTTCACTGCTGGATTGATCGGGTTGCAGCAAAGCCATCGCAGCAGGCAGCCATTGCTGCCGCTCAGCACCCAGATCAGACGCGCTCACCGAGGCTAACAATCGGTTCATTTTAGACACCAATGGCGTCATGGTGTCGCCTATCAGAGCCTCTATACCCACGGCATTTTGATTGGCTGCATTGAGTGCATCCATGGCAACATTAAGGGACAATCCTAAGGTGTAGAACAGCTTAATAGAGAGAAGCATTGTATTTCGATCATGCTCACCCTCATCCATATCATCCTTATCGATATCATATAGACTAGCGAGATCATCTAGGTTTTCAAGGCATTGCTCCAAATCATCCAGCGCTTTCACTATTTTTTTAATGCTCACCACTTGCTTTGGATTATTCTCCATGTTGTCCAGAGAGCCATCTGAAAAATAATGCGTGAACTCGGGTGAAAAAATAGCCTCATTGCGTAAATTGACCAGCAAACTGCTTTTAGCCTGGTGACATGCTCCAGGCAAATCCAAGTCAGTTTTTATGAGGATATAAATAGACTCTAGGGATACCGCTATCTTATCCCATTGCGCCACTATTAAGAGGGCTGCAGGGGGGAGCGCTCCCATAGTTCTCACCAAATCCCAGACATTGCCGGTAACGCGACTGGCTGCAGCACTGATCATTCCTGCCAAATCGATTCCATTGCTTTCAATACCCAGTATTTTCACCATGATGACTCCCAAATTGTCTTATTGATTTACATTAAGCTTAGACTAAAAACAGATGGGTGTTTTTTTTTTTGATTAAATCAGGCGCGAGTTGCCTGCAATGTCTCCGCTGCATTCGTTCCATTTGGCGTTTTAGCCAGCACAATGCGCAACGTCAGCAGAATGGGAGCGTTGGCTTCCGAAAATCAAATCAAGGGGTATTGAGAGTTAAAATGGCTAAACTACTGTTATACAGTTATAGATAGGCCGATGAGTACGTCCCTATTGTAACCGAACATATTATATTGTTACGATAGATCTCTATTTTCAACAAAAAACGAGATCATGTATAACCGATTACTAAGAATTAATCCAGATTCAAAACATAGTGTGTTTTTATTTGGTCCTCGAGGCACAGGGAAAACCTCGTGGTTGCGCAGTCACTTTAAAAACGCGTTGTATTATGATCTACTGGATGATAACACCTCTACACGCCTGCTTGCTTTTCCAACGCGCATTGCAGATGCCGTCCCCCATGATTTCAACGATTGGATCATTATTGATGAAATCCAAAAAGCGCCGAAATTACTCGATGAAGTACACCGACTGATAGAAAATCGGCAATTAAGATTTATATTGACCGGCTCAAGCGCTCGACAATTGCGACAAAAAGGAGTGAATTTATTGGCGGGTAGAGCCATAACATGCCACATGCATCCGCTCACCACCCTTGAACTGGGTGATGACTTTAATTTAGGCACAGCGCTGATCTATGGTTTATTGCCTAGTGTGTATTCTAACGGCCAGCTTCTCACAAGGAGAACAAGTCAATTGCACTGAAATTGCACGCGAAGTGGGAAACAATCGACACACTATCGCCAATTTTTTTGACATACTCGAAGATTTATTGATTGCCTGTCGCATATATCCATTTACCAAACATGCAAAACGTGAGTTGGTGGTATCCCCTAAGTTCTATTATTTTGATACGGGTGTCTATCGTTCGATTCGACCGACAGGCCCCCTGGATTCAAGAGAGGAAATCGATGGTGCAGCACTGGAAACACTATTTTTACAAGAAGTAAAAGCGATAAACGACTATTTTGAATTGGAATATGCGATATCGTATTGGCGAACAACGTCACAGGTAGAAGTTGATTTTGTGTTGTATGGAAAAAATGGATTCCATGCGTTTGAGATAAAACGCAAACAAACCATCGCTAAACACGATTTAAAAGGCTTGCGAATGTTTCAAGAAGATTACCCGGAAGCCACATGTCACATGCTTTACGGCGGGAGCCGTACATACACTGAAAATGGCATCACTATCCGCCCTTTTGAAGAAACGCTAATCAATCTAAATGCCTTATTGAATCAATCCAATACAACCCAAACGGGTGCATGATCCGAAGGCCGTTCTGAACGACGCGGTTCTTTGTCAATCGCGCTGCTTGAACAGCGCGCATTGAGGGCGTCACTTAACAGAATAAGATCAATCCGCAGGCCTCTGTTCCGTCGAAAACCCGCAGCGCGGTAATCCCACCAACTGAACAATGCATCGTCTTGTGTGAAATTGCGAAAGCTGTCATGCAAGCCTAACGCGAGAAGAGAGGCCAAGGCTTCACGCTCTAATGGACTAACCAACACAGATCCTTCCCACTCAACCGGATCATGAACATCTCGATCATCCGGGGCAATATTAAAATCACCCACGACCGCAACCGATGGATACACCACCAACTGCTGCTGGATAAAGCGCGTCACGTGCGTAAGCCAAGACAATTTATATTGATACTTATCCGAATCCACTGCCGCACCATTCGGCACGTACAGGTTAATCACGCGGATTCCCGCAATCGTCGCTGCCAAAATCCGCCGCTGAGGATCGATTAAATCAGGCACATCCGTGACCACATCCTCGATGGGATACTGACTGATCAGGGCAACACCGTTATACGTTTTTTGTCCGGCATACACCACGTGATAGCCCCGTTGACGAAAAACATCTAGTGGAAATTTATCGTCGGTCAATTTGGTTTCTTGCAGCGCTAAAATATCGACTTGAGACGCCTCAAGCCAAGCCAGCACTTGATCCAATCGTACATTGAGCGAGTTGACATTCCAGCTGGCTAGTTTAATCACACCAGTCTCCTAGGTATTCGATCAGCAAGGGCGCATGATCTGAAAAGCACGTGTCTCGGTAAATCGAGACATGGGCTACAACACTTGACAACGCTTGCGTGATGACTTGGTAATCAATCCGCCAACCCACGTTATTCGCCCGAGCTTGCCCACGATTAGACCACCACGTGTATTCATCTTCTGCTTGATTTTTCACACGAAAGGCATCCACGTAGCCCATGGGACCATAGACGTCATCCAGCCACGCACGTTCTTCAGGCAAAAATCCTGAGTTTTTTTGGTTGCCACGCCAATTTTTTATGTCTATTTTTTTATGCGCAATATT
>DNVL01000202.1 GCA_003507515.1 Legionella sp. | reverse complement strand
CTTCTCTGTCAATTGATGATATAACCGACCCACAGCGACTGCGGCCACCGCACCACTACCGCAGGCACGTGTTTCTCCGCATCCTCGTTCATACACACGCAATTGAATGTGCTGTGGCGTTAATATTTGCATAAACCCTACATTGGTTTGTGCAGGAAATAAATGGTGCTCGCTGATTTGTTGGCCTATCTCTTGCACGTGTGCATGGACAATGTCGGGCACTTGGATCACAGCGTGCGGGTTGCCGATGCTCAGGGAATGAACGGCTTGTATTTTTTGATGGGCGATGGGTATATTATAGACTGGGGCTTGATCGAGTGCATCCAAGGGAATCTGAGCGGGTTGAAGCACAGGTTGCCCCATATTGATGGTCACCGTTTGATTCGGATTGATTTGGAGTTGCATACGAGTGGTCTGGGTTGCAACCGTCATTAATTCCTTTTTGGTGAGACCGTAACGCTGTGCAAAACGAGCCAGGCATCGTGCCCCATTGCCACACTGGCCCACTTCTTGGCCGTTGGCGTTGAATATACGGTAAAAAAAATCGACGTTTGCGAACGGACTGGTTTCAATCAGAAGGCATTGATCAAAACCAACACCTGTATTTCGCTCACTCAGTGCGGCTATGTCGGCAGAAGTGAAGTCAATGCGTTGATTGATCGCGTCAATCACCATAAAATCATTGCCAAGCCCATGCATTTTTGTGAATTTAACGCCCATCATGTGCCTCGTGAGCAGTTTTCGGTTCGGATTCTGGCAAATAAAGCGGGCCTTTCTGACCACAGCCGGAAAAAAATAGCATAAGAAGGAGGATAAAACAGCATTGTTTCATGGGATTTGATGTGCCATATAAATCAACCAGTATAAAGAAGTCTAGTGTATATCGCTATACTGATGAGCGAATTCGCCCGTATCATCCACTCATCCCTTCATTATGATATGATCCCCCCTTCATATGAAGATAAACCATCGAGACCGATACCTCCATGACAATTGAAAAAGTGGTCATTATTATCCCGACCTACAATGAAAGTTCTGTGATAGAAGAGACCCTAACCGCTGTTTTTCATGCCACGCGCATGCTTTTAAATGCTGATATTCATGTGCTAGTTTTTGATAGCGCATCCACCGATGGGACAGCCTGTCGAGTTGCGCAAATGCAAACGCGTTATGAAAATCTTCATTTACAAACAGAATTCACGAAATCTGGCTTGGGNNGCTTATTTGCAAGCCATGCAATATGCCTTAACCGCACTATCGGCTGACATCGTGTTTGAATTTGATGCCGATTTGTCGCATCAACCGGAGTATATTGCCCCCATTCTTGAGCAATTGACGACCTGTGATGTGGTCGTGGGGAGTCGTTATGTCAAGGGCGGGAGCATTCCGGTGAATTGGGGATGGCATCGCAAGCTGTTATCGGTGCTGGGTAATTACGTTGCCCGTGCAATTCTGACTCCTGTTTACAAAGATTTCACCAGTGGATTTCGAGCCACACGTCGGCACGCGTTGCAACGGGTATTGCCTGAAAAATTTTTATCCAACCACTATGCATACAAGTTGCAATTGCTGTGGTTGTTGCACCAGCATTCGTTCAAAATAACGGAGTACCCGATTACGTTTGTCGATCGACAAAAAGGCGTTAGTAAACTGCCTGCCAACAGCATCGTTGATTCACTTTATGTGACATTGACACTGCGGTTTTATGAATTGAAACGCTATATTAAAATGTGCGTGGTCGGGTTGTCCGGCATGAGTGTGCAATTTTTGGTGTATAACGTATGCCGCCACTACTGGTCGCCTTTCCATGCAGCACAGATAGCCGTGACGCTGGCCATCGTGAATAATTTTATTCTAAACAGCCGTTTCACGTTCAAACACCGCCAGCCGGTCTCTAGGATTCACCAAGCAAAATCGTTAGGCGTGTTTTTAGCTTATTCCATTTCAATGATTTATTTACAGAGTTATTGGCTGGATTTAGGCGTCAAATACCTAGGAACCGGCCGACTGCTTGAAAATTTGATCGTGGTCACAGGCATGATCATGGGTTCGTTTTTAAATTACTTTATTTATTCGCGGGTGGTTTGGCGTGAGAAGGACGTTGCGAGTGTGCCCAGCTCTCATTAGTCTTTACAAGACGCAGCATTAACCATTCATCCGCACGATTTGATAATAGTATGCCCGAATCTTGCTGCTAGCCCCTTGGCTGTGTGACCACAATGCGATCGGTGCTGATTGCGCCGTGACACGCGTGGTGACTTCGGGTGTATGAAAATCGGTTGATTTTTCAGAGATTAAAATTAAAATTTTCCCGGCAATGGCCTCATCTTTTGACCAATACTGGTACATGAGGCTGTCATGGCCAAATCGGTCGCGACCGATGATTTTATACACCGTTTTAATTTGCTTATGCTTTAAAAATTGGGCTTGATAAAAGGAAAGCTCGCTGCCGATATTATACAGATCCAGGGGGACAATCAGGGGGGAGGTGCCTAAATGGTCTTCAACGCCTTTTGCGACGGCATGTATTTGACGCGTTAAGTCATTCCAAGCGATGTATTTGCTGAACAAGCGTAGATTGATCTGGTTAGGGTATCCTGACACCATACAAAAAATCATCGCGCTATAAGCCATCAATAGTATGACAGCCGTCACAAAAGACGCTTTTCTTGTCGTCGGTGTGCTTTCGTTGAGAAGGATGGCGAGCCATGGGATCATCGCCAAAAGGCCTGGGCCAATCCAATTGAATTTTATCATGTGCGTGACGCTAAATAGTGAGAAAACCACGAGAGGTGTGAGCGTAAACACCTTCAAAAAAGACACGGTTTTGTTGTCAACCTGATGTTTTTCTGGGGCGTTTTTTCTTAACATCTCCCAAAAGCCTAATACGCCAAGGGGCGTTAAAAAGATGACAAACAAGCCTAACAGTTGATGCAGTGAAAACGAATCCGTTGCATGGAATCGGCGTGTGCTTTGAAACGCAAAAGAGGCCCATTCGTGGGTCGCATTCCAGTAAATCACGGGTGTAAAAAGGGCTGCTGTGATGAATAGACAGGCATATGGCTCTTTTCGGCTGAACCATTTACGGGCTTCTGGCGTGATAATTGAATAAAGAAGCGTAGCCGGGCCCAATAGTACAATAGAATACTTCGACAGCATCCCCAACCCAAGCCATGTTCCTGCCATGTACCACGATGAGGCATGATCGAGCACCAAGGCGCGATAGAGAAAATAGAGAGCGGCAGACCAGCATGCAATCAAGGGGATATCTGGGGTTATCACTAGCGAATGGAGGAAGAAAAAGGGTAATATGGCCAAAAGTAATAAGGCGTAGGGCGCGCAACCGGGTTTGATTAAACGCGTTAACTTCATGCTGAAGAAAACCGTGATGAGCCAACACAAAAGAGAAGGGATGCGCACGCCGAATTCGTTAGTGCCAAAAAGCATGGTGGATAGTTTAATGAGAACGGCCACCATGGGAGGATGGTCCAAGTAGCCGATGTCTAGGTGTGCTGCATAATTCCAGTAATAGGCTTCTTCGACCAACAAATCGTTTGAGCCGATGGACAGTAGTCTGATGAGTAGAGACACTGCTACGAGAATGAACACGTAGCGATAGGTTGGATTTAATATTGTTTTTTTTAACATGGCACGCGTTTCTCGCTCGCTGGTTTTTTAGACATTGGCTTCTTTTAAAAAAGAGATTGTAACGCACTATACTGTCTACGCACAGGATACTGAATAAGGCATCATCATGAATCATCGTAAAATTTTCAATGCCATCGTCATGGTCACTGGAACATCGGTCGGATCAGGTATTTTAGGACTGCCTATTATTACGAGTACGGCGGGGCTTGTGCCGACCCTGTTGGCGTTTGTCGTTGCATGGGTGTTCATGACCATGGGCGCATATTGTATTTTAGACATTAAAATGCAGTTGCGTGGCCCATTTAATCTATCGAGTCTGATCAAGCATACCCTTGGACGTTCTGGGCAGTATGTGTCATCAGTGATGATCATGCTCTTGCTTTATGCGCTTTTGTGTACCTATACGATGGCGGGCGGGGCGTGGTTAAGTCTTTTCATGCGTCCATTCGTCAACCTATCAGGGCATTGGGCCACGTTATGGTTTACGGTGTTGTTTGGGGGGCTCTTGTGTTGCGGTGAGAAATTAACATATAACTTGAATAATTTATTAGGAATAGGCTTGGCCATTGCATTTGTTGCAACGGTCAGCTCCAGCGTCTCTCCGGCCAGCTATGATTTTATTGCGCAAGGCCATTTCAATGCTATTTTGCCATCGTTGCCGTTGATTTTAACCACGTTTGGTTTCAGCATTGTGGTGCCTGCGCTAACGGAATATTTAGATTATGATGAAAAATCGGTAAAAAGGGCGATCATTATCGGCAGCTTAGTCGCTTT
>DNVL01000243.1 GCA_003507515.1 Legionella sp. | reverse complement strand
AAACGGCTGATCAACAGGTCATTGATTATACGACTCGGTCAACCCGCTATATCGATAGCTGTAAACGTTGCAAAGGGTGGCATTGCAAAGGGTTTTTGTTGGTGCGCTGCAGAGGTGAGCTGACGCACAAGCCTGTCAGTGCGTATTATTATCGTGAACAAGCGTTTGTGTTCCCTCGCTTTAATCACAGCCGCGTGGATTGGTGTTATGAAGATGGCAAAGGCTGTGGGCAGCGAGCAGCATATTCTTTTTGCCGACGCATGGGCTATATGCGCGCACAAAAATACAAGATGGACGCCCATGTTTCTCAAACCCGTGCATTAGGAAATCACAAGTGGTGTCTAGGGGATGCGTGCAATGCGTTTAGCAGCATTACCTGCTACCGTTAGAGAACCTACCTATCATCCTACATCCCGCGGACAAGCCGCAGGGCGTAGGATCACCCGTCATTACTCGTTTTTGTCTGATTTATCAGCAGGGGCTTGTGGTACCACCTTTGCTGTTTCTGTTGATTTTTCAACAGGCGTTTGGGGTGCTACTGTTTCGGGTGGGTGCTTTGATTTGTAGTCGTCAATGATTTCGCACACGCTGGTTTTTAGATCTTTATACAACTTACCTGCCATCGTACCCAGCTCGTTTAGGTCAGGTAACTTTGATTTGAAATCGCTCATTTTATGCTCCATCGTTAAATACAACCGTTTGTTTAATTATATATCAAATCTGAACAAATGTTCCTTCGATTGATAACATGAAATCAGTATATATTAAAAAAGACCGTATACTCCACTGCACGTTCCTTGTCATGCTGGTGGTATTCCTTAGGCCCAGGGATGCAAGATCGACATGGCCGGTTTTAATAGTTTTGCAACCCACGTTTGTTTCGCATGAACAGTAATTTGGTACACTTTATTTGCCATCATTTTGTCATTGAGGTATTCATCGCTGGTTTGCAACACATCAATCAGGCCTAATTCTAACGCATCTCGGGCCAACCAATGCTCACCGGTCGAGACTTGAGCTATGTTTAACTGCGGCCGATTTTTCAGAACATGATCTTTAAAGGTCGCGTGTATTTCTTCCAAATCTTCTTGAAATTTCTTGCGTCCTTTATCCGTATTTTCCGCAAACAACGTCAATGTGCGCTTGTATTCGCCAGCGGTTAACAATTCAACGTCGATGTCTTTTTTTCGAAGCAGTCGATAAAAATTAGGCATTTGTGCGACCACTCCAATGGAGCCGATAATGGCAAAAGGAGCGGCGATAATCCGATTGGCGATACACGCCATTAAATAGCCCCCACTGGCGGCTATTTTATCAATGCAGATGGTGAGCGGAATATTTTTGTCCCGCAGCCGTTGAAGTTGCGAGGCGGCTAACCCATAGCCGTTGACAGATCCCCCGGGGCTTTCTATGCGCAAGAGGACTTCATCTAAGGGTGTGGCGATGGAGAGAATGGCAGAAATCTCAGCGCGCAGCGGTTCCACTTGGGACGCTTTGATGTCGCCGTTAAAATCGATGACATAAAGGGCTGGCTTTGTTTTATCTGTTTTTTGTTTTTTAAGCCTTTTCCCAAAAACTTCTTTGTGCATGTGTTGCTGGATGTGTTCCCATTCTTTATTTAATGAGGTGATCGTTAATTTGGGATGTGTCTTTCGGCTCAACGATAAAACGCCACCGACTAATAATAGGAGGGCTATGACTGCCGTGAATGATTTGAGTGCAAATAAACCGTATTGAGCGAGAAAATCCATCGGGGTATAACCTCGTTATCGTTTGAAAACTTGATTATCCGCGTCACGCGGCTCATCTGCAAGCGATCTTGTTCTATACTTAGGAAATTCAAGGCAGGAGGTTTAAGATGAGATGGGTTCGATTTGGCGAGATGGGTGCGGAAAAACCAGGGCTATTGGATACCGATGGACACATTCGAGATGTTTCGGGCTTTATCTCTGATGTTAATCCGTCCAGCTTAGGAAACATGGACCTCATGGCACAATTGAAGACAATCGATCTGGGCCTGTTGCCCATCGTTGATCCCAGCGTGCGAATTGGTGCCTGTGTGGGCATGCCTGGGAAATTAATATGCGTTGGGTTTAATTCAAGGTTGCATGCAAAAGAAATGGGCGTGCAACCTGTAGCGGAAACAGAAATGGTTGTTTTTTTTAAGCCCACCTGCGCTATATGCGGTCCTTTCGATCCTATCTTATACACAAGAAACATGAAGAAACTGGATTGGGAGGCTGAGTTGGGGGTGGTGATTGGCAAAAAAGGCAAGTATATTCCAATAGAAGCGGCATCTGACTATATATTAGGCTACACCTGTATCAATGATCTGTCTGAACGTTATTTACAATTGGAAACAGGTGACAAACAATACACTAAAGGAAAAGGGTTTGATAATGCAGCGCCTATTGGGCCTTATTTGGTCACAAAAGAGGACGTAAGTGATTCCAGTGATTTAAATATTAAACTGTGGGTCAATGGCGTGCTGAGGCAGGCGTTTAATACCGGCGATTACATTCATTCCGATGTGGAGGTCGTGAGCTATTTGAGCCAATATTTCACGTTGTATCCAGGCGATATTATCTCGATGGGATCAGCGCCCGGGAGTGCTCGGTCTTGGGGGGAGGGGATTTTTTTAAAGCCCAACGATCAAATCGTATTCACCATTCAAGGGTTAGGGCAACAAGAACAGGTCGTTGTTGTTGAATGAAAGCGCGTTGTTAGGGTATTCTAACGGCAAGTCTAAATAAAGGAGAAAGACATGTATAAAAAGGTATTGTTTGCAACGGATTTTGATGAAGTAGGCATTCATGCAGCCCATAAGGCAAAAAAAATAGCAGATGAGAATGGTGCCCCATTGTTATTAGTTCACGTGGTTGAGCCGATTCCCGCTTATGCATACCCAGGTTTTGCAGGCTTTGCGGAAGTGGAAGTGTCCATTCGTGAGCAAGCTGAAAAAGAACTCAATGCATTGGCGGAAAAATTAAAGGTAGATGAAAAGCATCGGTTTATTGAATTCGGATCCACTAAAAATGAAGTGCTACGCGTGGCCACGGAACAGCATGTTGATTTAATTGTAACGGGAAGCCATGGCAAGCACGGTCTGGCCTTGTTGCTCGGATCAACGGCAGACTCCATTCTGCATGGAGCGCATTGCGACATGTTGATTGTGCGTCCACCAAAATAAATGAAGGGTTACCTTAAAAAATAAGTTGTTTGTTCTGATGAAATTATTGCGTCAAGGTTTACAAGGTATCGCACCCCATGCTGGCTCCGTTGCCACTATCGGTAATTTTGATGGTGTGCATCGAGGGCATCAGGCGTTGTTGGCCTTGCTGCGAAAAAAAGCCGATGCGTTGAATCTGCCTTTGTTGGTGATTCTCTTTGAGCCGCAAGCAGGCGAATACTTTAAGCAAGAGCAAGCGCCTGCACGATTGTATCGATTGAGAGACAAACTCAACGCGCTGCGCCAATGCGGCGTTGACGGCGTGTTGTGTCTGAAATTTGATGCGCAGTTATCTCGTTTGACAGCGGAAGCGTTTGCAGAAAATATTATTTTTACGCAATTAAAGGTTCAATATTTGCTGCTGGGCGGTGATTTTAGATTTGGTTGCGATCGCCGTGGCGATGTGGCGTTGTTGCGTGAATGGGCGGCGATTCGAGGCGTGGTGGTGGAAACATACCCTGAATTTTGCATAAATCATGTACGGGTGAGTTCCACTCAAATCAGACATGCGTTATACTTAGGCGACTTGAATCTTGCCGAATCATTGCTGGGACGACAGTATAGCCTCTGCGGGCGTGTTCAGCACGGTCAAGGCATGGGGCGAAAATGGGGTGTCCCTACCGCTAATTTAAACCTGCCGCGGGGCGCGTTGCCGCTGAGTGGCGTGTTTTGTGTTCATGTGGCACGTGTTGGCAAGCCCTTGTTGATGGGGGTTGCTAACATGGGCAATCGGCCGACAGTGGATGGCCGTAAAAATGTGCTGGAAGTGCATTTATTTGATTTTGATGAATCACTGTATGGTGAGTTTATTGAGATTTCTTTCGTGCACAAATTGCGAGATGAAATAAAATTTTCATCAGTGGATGACTTGCTGTTGCAAATCCATGCCGATGTCGCTGCGGCGAGAGTCTTTTTTAACGTTTAACGATTTGATAGGGTAAACCGAATGGCTGATTATAAAGATACATTGAATTTACCCCACACGATGTTCCCCATGAAAGCCAGTTTGGCGCAACGCGAGCCGCAACGGTTAGAGGAATGGAAAACCAACGGGTTGTATGAGCAGATCAGGGCGGCCCGCGCAGGCCGTGAGCGCTTTATTTTGCACGATGGGCCCCCTTATGCGAATGGGCACTTGCACTGCGGGCATGCGTTGAACAAAATTTTGAAGGACATCATCGTGAAGTCCAAGTCATTTAGTGGATACGATGCCCCTTTTGTGCCAGGTTGGGATTGCCATGGGTTACCCATTGAATTAAACGTAGAAAAAAAAGTAGGCAAAGCGGGTGTAAAAATCACGGCCTCTGAATTTCGTGCGCGTTGCCGTGAATATGCGGCCAGCCAGATTGACATTCAACGGGATGAATTCCAGCGCTTAGGTGTGTTTGGTGATTGGCAAAACCCATATACCACCATGAATTATACCTATGAGGCCAATATTTTACGTGCCTTGAGCCTCATCATTTCAAACGGGCATCTGCATCAAGGCTTTAAGCCGGTTCATTGGTGCGTGGACTGCGCCTCATCGCTCGCCGAGGCCGAAGTCGACTACGAAGACAAAACCTCAGCGTCCATTGATGTCGCATTTCTCGCCCAACACTTCAAGGCCTTCATGGCGCACACAGCACTGCGTGTGCCAGAAAAACCCATCATTGTGCCCATTTGGACCACTACACCGTGGACATTGCCTGCGAATGAGGCGGTTTGTTTGCATCCTGAATTGGATTATACGCTAGTGGATACGGAGGATGCGTATTACCTGATTGCCGTCGACTTGGTTGACGCGGTGATGTCTCGTTATGGTATTGCACAATATACCGCATCAAGCGCTGAGAAAGGACAGGCGTTCGAGCACGCTCAATTGAAGCACCCGTTTTTAGATCGTTACGTGCCCATTGTGCTAGGGACTCATGTGACCACAGAATCTGGAACAGGCTGCGTGCACACAGCACCCGCGCATGGGCCTGAAGATTACAACGTCGGGCTGGTGTATGACTTGCCCTTGCAAAACCCGGTGTTAGGCAATGGTTGTTTTGCGAGCGATGTACCCCTGTTCGCAGGGCTGTCTATCTTCAAAGCGAACACACCCATTCTTGATTTGCTTCGAGAGCAGCACGTGTTACTGCATGAGGCGAGTTTAAGCCATAGTTACCCGCATTGCTGGCGACACAAAACGCCTGTGATTTTTCGTGCGACACCGCAGTGGTTTGTTTCCATGGATAATCATGGGTTGCGTGCTCAACTGCTTCAACAAATTGACACGGTGCGTTGGGTGCCCGATTGGGGCCGTGCACGCATTCGTAGCATGGTGGAAACCCGGCCCGATTGGTGTGTGTCAAGACAGCGCGCGTGGGGAACCCCCATGCCTTTGTTTATTCACAAAGAAACGCGCGCACTCCATCCCAATACCGCTCAATTGATTGAGCAGGTCGCCCAACGTGTAGAAAAAACCGGCATTGATGCTTGGTTTGATCTAGACGCGTCGGAGTTATTGGGGGAGGATGCGGAACATTATGAGAAAATCAAAGACACGTTGGATGTGTGGTTTGATTCTGGCGTGTCGCATTTTTGTGTACTAAAACAACGGGATGCGTTGGCGTTTCCTGCGGATGTTTATTTTGAAGGTTCCGATCAACATCGCGGCTGGTTCAACTCATCCCTGACCACAGCCGTTGCGATGCATGGCGTGCCGCCGTATAAAACGGTGCTCACGCATGGGTATACTGTGGATGCCCAAGGCAAGAAACTGTCCAAATCCAAAGGCAATTATGTGGCTTTGGACACGCTCATCGCGCAGCATGGCGCGGATATTTTACGTTTATGGGTCGCGTCGACCGATTATCGCAATGAAGTGAGCATTTCAGACGAGATCATCAAACGCACGGCTGATGCATACCGGCGAATCCGAAATACGGCGCGCTTCTTGTTGGCGAATTTATTTGATTTTCTTCCCGAAAGAGATCTTGTTGCCGCAGACGATTTGGTCGAACTCGATCGATGGGCTATTCAACGATGCCAAGCGTTGCAGGGTGAAATCGTCAATGCTTATGATGATTATCATTTTCACGTGATTTATCAAAAAATCCACAATTTTTGTGCGGTTGACATGGGCAGCTTTTACTTAGACATCATTAAAGATAGGCAGTACACCCTGCCGGTGAATAGCCGCGCTAGACGATCGTGTCAAACGGCAATGTACCATATTGTACAAGCCTTGACGTGTTGGTTGGCCCCCATTTTATCCTTTACAGCGGAAGAAATTTGGGCTGCCATTCCGGGACACGCAGGTCAATCGGTCTTTCTGGAAGAATGGTATCAGGGCTGGCCGATTGTGAGTCAGGTCGGAATGGATGATTGGGCGCAGTTGCATGCGATTCGGGATGAAGTGAACAAAGCGTTGGAGGCCACGCGTCAGGCAGGCTTGATAGGATCAGGGCTCGCCGCGAATGTCACATTATATGCGGATGCAAACGCTTTTCCCATGCTTGCGCGTTTAGGGGATGAGTTGCGGTTTGTATTGATTACCTCCGCCATCCACCTGTTACCGATGGCAGAGATGCCTGTGGCGCTGATGTTGAACGAGGCACTGGGTGTTGCCATTCACGTGCAGGCCAGCGAGTCGCCCAAATGTGAGCGGTGTTGGCATCGCTGTGATGATGTGGATGAAAATCCTGCTTTTCCTGGGTTGTGCAAGCGTTGCGTAGGCAATGTGAGTTCTGATGAAGAGTTGAGGCAATTTGCATGAAAAAATGGCCTTGGTTCTTGGTGAGCATTGTTGTCATTCTACTGGATCAGGCTAGCAAATATTGGGCCGTGTCGAGGTTAATGCCATACCAACCTGAGGCGGTATGGCCCTTATTGAACTTAACGCTTGCATACAATAGTGGGGCTGCGTTCAGTTTTTTAAGCGGCGCGGGCGACTGGCATCGCTGGTTTTTTACAGGTTTTAGCGGTGTGATGAGTGTTGTCCTTACGTTTTGGATATGGCGCTTGCCACAAGGGGCGCGCCTGCAATTAACGGCGGTCAGCTTGATTTTAGCCGGTGCCTTGGGTAATTTTGTCGATAGACTCCGGTTAGGCCATGTCATTGACTTTATTGATGTCTATTACACGCATTATCACTGGCCGGCATTTAATATAGCTGACAGTGCCATTTGCATAGGGGCATTTTTATTGTTTGTTGACATGTGTTTTGAATCCAAGCGGTTGGAAAAGGTCAATTAGACCTTCTTGTCCCTATTTAAGGCCTAAAATAGGGATCCTCATCCGACCCATCATCACTGACATCCGTATCCACGCTTAATGTTCTGATAGACAGGGGAGCGGGTGATTTTTTGCTGGTGTAAACATCCCTTGTCCCTGTTTCAGCCGTGCTTGCTCTGCAGGGTGCGCTGTCTGAAATAATACTTCGAAAGCGATCGACAAATTTCCTGTTCGTGGCCTTCTGCTCTGCCTGTAGTAATGTGTTACTCAATGCTTTACTGACCGTCGTCAATGTCAGCGCTGCACCACCGGTGATTGAATCGTTATGCAGTTGAATAGTAGATGGGGGTCTATCGGTGTGATGTCGTTTCTTATAACGGCTTTCTAACGCATCGCCGTTTAAAAAATCGGCAAAAAGAATACGCAAGCCGCGGCCTCTCCCGCCAAATAGTTCTGCTTGATGGAGATGCGGTCGTTTTTCTTTGTTCTTCTCAGTAGAATCAATGTAGCGCATTTGATTTTCCGGTGTTTCTGTTGCCTTTAAAAAAGCAGGGTGAAAACCGGGGCCATTATCGGTCAATGTGGCAGTGAGATGATTTGGATCGCTGACATCAAGCGTTAATACAATCTCAACGGTTAACGATCTGCCATTCATATAATGCTGCTTAATGGCTTCATCCATCGAATTTTTGATGACTTCAACAAATTGTTCTTGCAAGACGGCATGAATTGACGATTCTAACACCTCATTGGCTTTTTCTAATGGGAGCCCAATGCTCGCATGTTCAATCATTTTATTCCAAAGCTCATAGCCACTGAACTCAGTTAACGCATGGATTAATGCATTCCTTATCGCGATATAATCATTAGCTGAGCGATGATATGCCGCCACGTATGGTGCCAAATCAACACTGAGCATCGCGCTATTGGGTAATAATTGTGTTTTACTGGTTGGATCATTGAGAATAAACATGGCTATCACACCTTATTTTGTTACTTTAATTTAATATTAGTACAAAATAAGAAAAATGAGATATTTTACAGCCCCTCTTTCATCATCCCTTTAACCCAATTCCCACGAAGTGAGACCAAAGATCTGATCGGTAGGCAGTGTTGTTGGGTGCACAGCATGAAGAAGAGGTTTTACCATTCTTGCGCATTCAAAGACAGGTTTCATATGATATTGATTGACGAGCTCCACGCCCGCTCGATTACACATGGGCACATCTAGATAAACAGGTGAGTCAGTTGAGATGCTAACTTGATTGCACAGCATTTGAAGCAAGCTCCGAGCGATCTCGATTGAATCTGAAAACAACGGTCCGATTCGATATCCTGAATCTGCTGTTCGAATCACCCCTAATCCAACGATCGCATTATTTTTTTTTGAAAGGGCGATGAAGGAATAGGTATCAGAACACGACACGAGCCGTCTTAAAAAATGGGGCCGTCGNNGCCATCGTACTTCAACAACAATAATGGATCGCAATCGCTCCCGAGAATAAAGGAAACCTCTGAATCAGCCGTATTCCATCCAGTGGGCGATTGTGTTAACGCATGACGCATACTAGAAAAACAAGGCAAAAACCCTGATTTTTTATAATTGTCTTGTTCCGAAACCACGCCATCTAGCCCAATGGCGCGATGCCCGGCGCGCTCAATGGCTGCCTGCCAGATACGCCAACCATATCCCTGATGTCGATAACGGGGTGCTGCAATATAATATCCAAGAAAAGCGTATTGTTCATTAAAGATCACAAGGCTTATACAAGATACCGGCTCCTCATTTACGGTACACACTAAAAATCCGCCGGGATCCGTTTCATAAAAAAAATCGTGGTCATGAGCGCCTGGGTTCCACCCCTCCTTTCTAGCCCAAGCCACGTGAGTTTGTTTCATTTCCAGTTTATCTTTAACGGGGCGAATTTGAATCTGATGTCTCATGGGTTCGGATCCTCGCATGCTTGAATAGAGGTTTAGACTGTGAATCATATGCAACGCGGTTCAAGCAGTATATTGCGGAAACAACGCCGAATGCAATCATGAGGGAGTGCGGTGCCGGTTACGCAAGAACGATATACCGCAATGGGCGACGATATTTGCCTCCCTCATCAAAATGTATCCCTCTGGCTTCGGTAAGTTTGGTTATGAGACGATTTGTTGATTAAGTTGCACGCTTGTATTTTTACTCTGATAGACTACACTCCCTTTATGACGAAATGACAAGCGATTTTTTCTATGCGACTTCCTCATCAGTCCAAAAATAAAGCGGGTTCATTTTTTAAGGAGTGGTCATGTTTTTTAAAAAAACAGAATTAAAACCTCCATCTCAGCAGCCTTCTCGAGGGGGCGCGATTTCTGATGAAGAGCGGGTGCCAGTCGGCGTAGTGCAGGCTAATATGTCATCAGCAAACAGGCTGATTCACTATATGGCAGATTTAGGTCACTTTAATGCAGCGAATCCTCATGCAATTCCCAGGGCATCACTGCCTTTAGCTGAAAATGATGCGAGAGGAACAGGGGAGGGGGTACTGCAAGAAACAGAAGAGCGAGATACGCGGAGTATGTTGAAGACAGCAGAGGCCAGCTCACTGGATACTCTCTTGATTAAGCCAGATAAATTGAAACATATTGGATTTAAAAAAGACGGAAGGCCCAAAAAAGATCGTTCTGAAGGTGAGAAAAATCTAGAGCCTCTTTTTATTGCGCATGACCAACCGGTGACGCTTCGAGATTGGCTGCAGAAAAAACTGTCAGTAGTTGCGTGGGAAAATGACAGGCGATATCGAAGAATAGTACCGCATCTTTTAGCGATATTAATGGAAAATGAGCCTGAAAAAGTAAATATGGTCCAGGAATTCATTCGCTCAATATCGCCTTATACGATGAAAACACGTGAACAGTCAGATAAATCAGGTACTTATGGCGGGTTCATACGAGGGCTTGTGAGTGGCTCCAATAAAAAAACGTTTGTTGCCGAATTTGATGATTTTACGGTGACGAACTGGACGCGTTTGTTATGTATGGCCAATGAAGGGAAAATACAGTTGAATGAAGAGACAAAAGAGCACATTATGAATCATTTGTTAGTGTTGCAAGGAGAGAAATTTGATGATGCCGTTCCCAATACCAATTATTGGCTTGTGAAGAAGCCTGCTCAATGGATTGGTTTTCCTGAGACAGATGGCGGAATTGAAAATTCAGAAAATCATGTATTGATGATCAATGGTTCTGCCTATATAAAAAATCAATTAATGCAGTTGTCTACCCTGTCAGGCAGTGATTTAGAGATTAAATTATGTGCTTATCTGGATAGAATTTATGAGAAAGGGCTCTCTGAATTTAACTCCATTCCGTATGCGGGCCATACGATTGATGCGCTGCTGAATTTACATGATTTTGCACAAGAGCCGGTCAAAAGTCACGCCACACGGGTTTTAGATAAAATTTTTTATGATTACGTGATCCATTCAACGCGCGATGGGAAGGCTTTCCGACCTTTTTCGCGTCTTCAAAAAAATGAAGCAAATCAAGATTTTAGCGTAGATGATCAAGTCAGGGCATTTATGACACCTTGGCTTGGAATCGATTCTGATTATTATCGAAAAGAAGGCCAATCCGGGTATAGTGAATATGCATTCTCGGGTTTGACAACAACATACCGGCTGCCCACTGTGGTCTATGAACTGGGAATCCAAAACACAGGAGGATATCTGGCTCTAACCGGACAACAGTATGGCAATGCAGAAGTGAGCTATAAAAATAATTATGGTAATGGACGGCAATATTTATTAAGTGGGGGTGGCTTACGCGACGAAGAGCCGATGTTCAGTAGCACCAAAAATATAGCAACAAGTCTTTTTCGTGCTGCTTTAGCGCGAGAAAAGGAAGATCCGATCGCTGAAGATGCGTTAATTCGAACGGCG
>DNVL01000288.1 GCA_003507515.1 Legionella sp. | reverse complement strand
GCAAAACTACCGCTCAACGTCGACGATATTGGATGCGGCCAACGCGTTAATTGCCCACAACGGTTCGCGCATGGGGAAAAATTTATGGACGGCTGGGCACGCAGGTGAAAAAATTGTCGTGTTCAGCGCGTTTAATGAATTAGAAGAAGCGCGCTTTGTGTCCGATCGCATTTTGTCGGAAATCAATCGCGGACGCAGCACGGACGATATGGCCATTTTATACCGTTCCAACGCCCAGTCTCGTGTACTGGAGGATGCCTTGTTGCGCGCAGGCATTGCCTATCGCATACATGGGGGCGTGCGCTTTTTTGAACGCGCGGAAGTCAAAGATGCGTTGGCTTATTTGCGACTGTTATCGAACCCGCACGACGACACGGCGTTTGATCGTGTGGTTAATTTTCCAACCCGCGGCATTGGTGATAAAACGCTGGATGATTTACGTGCACAAGCCAAGGCAGACCAGATATCTTATTGGCAGGCAGCAACACAATTAATCCAAGTGGGCAGGCTGCCGCAACGTGCTTCTACTGCATTGGCGGCATTTATTGCATTGATTGAATCATTGCAACTGAAACAGACCGGCCTAGATTTGGATGAACAAATTCGTGAGATTATCCAAGCGAGCGGTCTGCACGCTCATTTTGAAAAATTAAAAGGGGATAAATCCGAATCAAAATTGGAAAATCTCCAAGAATTGGTGAACGCCGCCAAACAATTTCGGTACGAACAAACAGACGATGATGAATTGCCGTTAATGGTGGCATTTTTGTCTCATGCGTCATTAGAAGCGGGCGAAATGCAAGCCGATGAACACGAACGCGCTGTGCACATGATGACATTGCACGCGGCTAAAGGCTTGGAATTTCCATTTGTATTTATGGTGGGCATGGAAGAGGGCCTCTTCCCCGGCAAACGATCCATGGAGGAGCCTGGACGTTTAGATGAGGAACGTCGGTTGTGTTATGTGGGAATGACCCGCGCCATGGAACAATTGGTGATGTCATATGCAGAGGTACGGCGTCAATACGGTAAAGAAGAATACCATAGACCTTCTCGATTCCTGAGCGAATTGCCAGTCGCACTATTGGATGAAGTCCGTGCAAAGGCACGTTTCCAACCGCCTGCGGCTAAAACACAACCTTCATTTGTGGTGCAGGAATCGGGCTTTCGGCTGGGCCAACAGGTTCATCACGCTACATTCGGCCAAGGGGTAGTGTTAGGAGTAGAAGGCAATGGCGCGCACACGCGTGTTCAGGTTAAGTTCAGTGATCATGGCAGCAAATGGTTGGTGTTAGCATATGCTCATTTGACGGCTTGATGCCTGGTTAATGCGACCTATAATTGACTGTCTCATGATCAAGTGCTAGGGTTGCGGCTTGCCATTTAATAAAAATAATCAACAAGGAGATCTACGTGAAAATAGCGAGTTTATTAACAGTCAGTGCGTTAGCTACGGCAATGACTACCTCAGGCGTGATGGCCGCGAATACAAATGCCGTCTCGCCTGAACAGAAAAAACAATTTGAGCAAATTATCCATGATTATTTGGTTGCTAGCCCTGAAGTCTTGATTGAAGCGTCTCAAGCATTGCAGCAAAAGCAACAATTGACCCAAGAAAAAGAAGCCAAATCTGCCATATCAGAAAACGTGGCTCAATTATTGAATGGACAATTAGCGGTTGCAGGAAATCCAAAAGGCGATGTAACCGTTGTTGAGTTTTTTGATTACCAATGCATTCATTGCAAAAAAATGAAACCGATCATGATTGATTTGGTTAATAAAAACTCAAATGTCCGTGTAGTCTTCAAAGAATTCCCTATTTTTGGTAAAACATCTGAAATTGCATCCAGAGCCGCATTGGCCGCAGCTATGCAAGGCAAATACCTTCCCATGCAATCAGCCCTCCTCCAACAAGACAAGCGTTTAGACAAGCAATTGGTGTTAGATACAGCAAAGTCGATTGGTTTGGACATGGCTAAATTGCAGTTGGATATGGAAAGCAAACAAGTGACAGCAGAACTGGATGCAAACCGTGCATTGGCCGAAAAAATGCATTTAATGGGAACCCCCGCCATCGTGGTCTTGTCCACGCCTGTAGGTCAGTTCAAGCCCAGCAGTGAAACTGGATTTATTCCTGGTGGTGCGACAGCAGAAGCCCTTCAATCATTGGTTGATAAAGCCGCAGCAAAGTAAGGTTGTTATTGATGTCTAAGCCGAACACATTCCAAGAAATCATCTTAACGTTGCAGCAGTTTTGGGGAGCGCGCGGATGCGTGCTCCTGCAACCATTAGATCTAGAAGTGGGGGCGGGCACGTTTCATCCTGCCACTTTTTTAAGGGCCATTGGTCCTGAGCCCTGGTCGGCTGCTTATGTGCAACCCTGCCGACGACCCACAGATGGCCGCTACGGTGAAAACCCAAATCGCCTGCAACACTACTACCAGTTTCAAGTGATATTAAAGCCATCACCCTTGGATATCCAGCAACAATATTTAGATTCATTGTGCGCCTTGGGCATTGATCCTCTGCTAGATGATATCCGATTCGTTGAGGATAACTGGGAATCACCTACCTTAGGTGCTTGGGGATTGGGTTGGGAAGTCTGGCAAAATGGCATGGAAGTGTCTCAGTTTACCTATTTCCAACAGGTCGGTGGATTGGCATGCAAGCCAGTAACTGGTGAACTCACGTATGGACTTGAGCGCCTGGCCATGTCTATTTTAGGCGTAAACAGTATATTTGACATTCCCTGGACCAACACACCGTTAGGACTAGTAACTTATGGGGATGTCTTTTTACAGAATGAAGTCGAGATGTCGGCGTATCATTTTGAGCACGCTGATGTAGATGCTTTGTTTAAACAATTTGATTATTATGAGATGGAGTCACAAAAATTGGTGGCATTGCAATTGCCTTTACCCGCTTATGAAATGGTAATGAAAGCATCTCACACCTTTAACGTGTTGGATGCACGGCATGCTATTTCTGTTACGGAGCGGCAGCGCTACATTTTACGCATTCGGCAGTTGTCACGCGCTGTGGCTGAAACCTATTATCAGGCGCGCGAAGTGCTTGGATTTCCAATGTTGCGGGTGTCTCATGATAAATGATGTATTATTTGAATTAGGCTTAGAAGAGCTCCCTTCAGGTGCGGTTTTGCCGTTGGGAAACGCCTTGGCAAACCACTTGGTTGCGGGATTATTAAAGGCTAATCTAGTGCATGGTGACGTCATGCGTTTTGCAACCCCTAGACGGCTAGCGGTTTTAATTCAAGATGTCCAGATGGTACAAGCCACGCAATCTGTGGTACGCCGAGGCCCCGGTGCGTCTTTAGCACGTGATGCACAAGCCGTCACCGGTTTTGCGAAGTCATGTGGTGTAAGTGTTGAACAGTTGACCACCGCATCCACCGACAAAGGGGAGTGGTGGGTGTATGAGTCCATCAAACCAGGTGCTCATCTACGTGATTTGTTACCGTCCATGATTCAGCATGCTGTGGCCACTTTGCCCATAGCGAAACCCATGCGATGGGGATTCGGCGATACATCGTTTGTTCGTCCAGTCCATTGGGCGGTGTTGCTCTTAGGAACGGAGGTTGTGCAGGCTGATGTATTGGGTGTGAGCACAGGCCGTCATAGCATGGGGCATCGTTACCACCATCCAGATCCTATCACGATACAAAATCCTCGTTCGTATGCGTCTCTATTGAAGGATGCATCTGTCATTGCTGATTTTGATGTTCGTCGTCAGGCGATTGTTGAACAAGTGCAACAGTTGGCAGCTCAAAAAGACAGCGTTGCCGTTATGCCGAATGATTTGATTGATGAAGTCACCTCCATTGTTGAATGGCCTCATGCATTACTCGCTCATTTTGAGCCCTCATTTCTAGACGTTCCTCCTGAGGCGCTGATTGCCGCCATGCAATCGCATCAAAAATGTTTTGCATTGCGTGACGCCCAAGGCCGTCTATTGCCACAGTTTATCACGGTCGCAAATATTGACAGCAAGGATCCTCGGCATGTGATGCGTGGCAATGAAAGTGTCATGCGTGCACGCTTGAGCGATGCCGCATTTTTCTTTCACATAGACAAGAAAAATCCACTTTCAGATTATTATCCAGCGACCGCTAACGTTATCTTTCAACAAAAACTAGGGAGCCTGGCGGATAAGTCTAAGCGTTTGCAACGGTTCATGGTCGAGCTGGCCGATGCACTGGCCCTGGATGCTACAGAAGCGTCCCGTGCAGCTGAATTAAGCAAGTGTGATTTAATGAGTGGCATGGTGGGCGAGTTCCCTGAATTACAAGGGTTAATGGGGTATTATTACGCCCAGAACGACGGTGAAGTAGATGCCGTCGCAAAAGCATTGAATGAACAATACATGCCTCGTTTTGCCGCAGACCAGCTGCCTCCGTCCGCGCTAGGCCGCGCGCTGTCGTTGACGGATCGACTCGATACATTGGTCGGTGCGTTTGCGTTGGGCCAAAAGCCCTCGAGTGATAAGGATCCCTTTAAACTAAGACGGCATGCGCTCGCAGTTCNNTAGTGGATACGGCTGTTCCATTAACACTCACTGCTCTGATTGCGCAAGCACGACAAATTTATGGCACAGATTTGCCTGGCAATGATCAACGTTTAGCCGAATTACGTCCGTTTATCTTGGATCGTTTGCAATCTTTTTATCAGGGGAAGGGTATTTCATCTGACATCGTGCACGCAGCGCGCGCCTGTCAAGACGAGTGGTTGTTTGATCTGAATAAACGGGTTCACGCACTGTTAGCATTTATTCATTTGCCGGATGCTGCGGCCTTGTCTGCCGCATGTAAACGGGTGAACAATCTATTATTACAAGCCTCAAAATATGAATTGAATCATCCGGTTGACTTCATGTTGCTCAATGCCCCCGCGGAACAAGCGTTGTTTGAGCGCATCAAAGCAGTGGAAGGTGTTATTAACGCCCCTGAACGCGTGAGCGATTATGGCTTTATGCTAACCCAATTGGCCGGTTTACGCGACCCGTTAGACTCCTTTTTTGAACATGTGATGGTTATGGTGGATAACCCTGCCTTGCGTGATAATCGGCTGCGGCTTCTAGCGCGGCTCCAGACGCTCTTGCAAAGCGTTGCTGATATTTCATTGTTAGGGGTAACTACATCATTAAATTGATTATTTTAGACCGTGACGGTGTGATCAATTACGATTCACTGCAATACATCAAATCACCCGATGAGTATATTTTTATACCCGGGAGTGCCGCTGCCATTGCACGGCTTACAGCGGCAGGTTATCGTGTGGCGGTGGCGACCAATCAGTCCGGAATTGCTCGCGGATTGTATGACGAAGGCCAACTGGCGAGTATTCATGACAAAATGAACGCACAGGTCAATGCGGTCGGTGGTTTGATTGATCGGGTTGAGTATTGCCCGCATATGCCTGATTTTGGCTGTTTATGCCGCAAGCCCAATCCTGGTTTATTGCACGTGATTGCGGATGCATATGGCGAATCGTTAAGAAATGTGCCATTTGTCGGGGATCGTGTGTCTGACATTCAAGCGGCAGAAGCAGCCGGCGCTTTGCCTATCATGGTTCTGTCATCCATGACTGACCACGTTGGTTTAGCGGCTTACCCCCATGTGCCTGTTTTTAATTCACTGGCTGATTATGTCAATGATTTACTAGCCAGTTCCTCGCAATGACGCTCCGTCTGCTGGCCGAGAGCCCTGAGCTATGTATCATCGACGGAACGTTGGCCCTGCAAATACCAGGATTTTTACCACTCAGTGTTGATTTTAGCCGCCAAACGGTTCAAAAACGGCGAGATGCGGGCAAGAAGCAAGGCTTGGTGCGTGCATGCAAACCCATGCAGGGAATGCGAATTATAGACGCAACCGCGGGTTGGGGGCGAGATGCAGCGGTTTTAGCTGGCTTTGGAGCAGATGTACTGATGCTTGAACGGCAGCCGATGATGGCCGCATTATTAGCTGATGGTCTAGCGAGACGCTCGGACAATGATCATTTTAAATTGTCTTTATTGCACACGGATGCCAAGCATTATCTAATGACGTTGACAAAAGCAGCTTATCCAGACGTGATTTATATCGATCCGATGCATCCAACGCGTCAAAAATCAGCGTTGGTCAAAAAAGACATGCAAGCCTTGCAGCAATTGTTGGGTGCAGATGATGATGTCTGTGCGTTGCTCCAATTAGCTCTTAAACGCACGAGACATCGCGTAGTGGTCAAATGGCCACAGCGCTTACCTGCACTCATAGATCCTGATCTCAGTGTGCCAGGGAAAACGGTTCGCTTTGATATTTATTTTAATCGCCTAGAAGACGCCTAAGTCATCTCTAGCCCTGCGCTCTTCGTTCAACTCCTCGATTCGACGTCGGCGATCGAGCTTCGTGATAATATTCACTGCGTTTAGATTGTCTTCGCTCGAGGTGTTATTGTTTAAATCAGTATCCCGGCCTGTTTTATTTTTATCAATTCGCTTCCTGCTCATTGTGCTCCGTCCTTTTAAATATTGATCCTAAGGAACAAAGTAACATAATTATCAACGACATCATAGTGGAATTTTTTGAGCGAACACAGGAGCCATCCAGTGGCCTAATGAAGCCCTGCGTAAACCAAGGTAATCCTTAATGGAGTTTGGCTTATTCATTCATTAGACTGGTTTTGGAGTTGTTGTTTTATCAAAACGTTATTTTTCATCATGGGAGGTATTAAAATGAAAAAAATGATGATTGGATCATTTGTTGCTGTATTCGCGGCGACGAGTTTTGCAGAACATCTTATTAACACGGACACTAATACCTGGAAAAACATTCCTATAATCGTCGATAAAAATAAAAATACCTATACCACTTCAGACGGTTTTCTGATGCCTGAAGGGGATTATTATTATTCCTATTCTGGTTATCGTTGTCTTAAAGATAAAACTGATTTGAAGGGTGTGAAGCCTGTGTTATTAAAGGCACTCAATCGTAAAGGTGTTGTTATTTATTGCTATCCTGAAAAATATTACAAAAAATAATTGTATACCAACGATAAGGAAAAATCATGAATCATAGAAAAGATATGCTGGTTACCACTGAGTTATTTAATGACAAGGAATCTGCAGAAAAAGCATACAATGACGCGTTGAAACATGGGTATACCCCAAAAGATATTAATGTCATTATGTCCGAAGATTCGCGTAAAAAATATTACGATTCTGTTTTAGTGAAAGAAGAGTCAAAAGCACCTCAAGGAGCGGGTGTAGGGGGCGCTACAGGGGCTGCTATTGGCGGGATTGTTGCGGCCATCGCTGCCATTGGAACCAGTCTTATTATTCCAGGCTTGGGCCTCGTTATTGCCGGCCCTTTAGCGGCAGGATTAGCCGGAGCAGGCGCTGGTGCCATAACAGGCGGAATAATTGGCGCATTCATCGGATGGGGGATCCCTGAAGATAAAGCAAAAATTTATGAGTCGGGCATTAAATCAGGGGGGATTGTTTTAGGTGTTCATGATACCCGCCCCAACAGTAATCTGCAAGAGGACTGGGGAAAATATAGCTCCCATGTGTAAGGGGGTTGGCTTGTGTTTAGAGGCGAGCCGTTGTTCGCCCCTAAACACATAAACCCGATTTGTTAGTCTTTGATTAACGTGGTTTCGCCAGGTCCATTCACAATCAATGTATACCCGTTTGCAGTGAGTTGTTTCGGCGTAATGTCACCTGTGTTTAAATCCATAACAACAGTACCGATGTCAACGGGATTCGGGGTGTTCGTTCCCATTTTGATCAATGCTGGGCATTTTGAATCGACCGTGTGACCAAAACAAGCCATTTTAACAGAGACCCAAGAGACTTTGTTGTCGCTGTGTGCTTTGCTGGGATAGTGCGATGGAATCGTGCCCGCAACGAAAGCATTGGACTCTAGATCCGTGGTGTTATGGGTAATAAGGAGTATCGGGCTTGCCATAACGGTTGTGGCTGTCAAATAAAATACTGCTGCTGTTGCTAGATTACGCAATCGGATCATCATTCTCTCCACTGGTCAATACAATTAATATTGTACAATGTGCATAGTATACCTAAAAAGGGCGTTGGAGGCAAAGGCAATCCAATGCGTTGAAGTCCTGGTAAAAAAACTTAAATTGTTTAATAATGCAGCTTTTCTTAGCACAGTTTATAATACACTATGAATAAACAAGATTTTAACTTCACATTGCCGCCGGAATTGATTGCTCAATACCCGCTCGTAAACCGTAGCGATTCTCGCTTGCTCACTTATCATCGTGCCACAGGGCGTCATGAACATCATTCATTCCACGCATTAGCTGATTTTCTTGAACCAGGCGATTTGCTCGTCATGAATGACAGCCGTGTTATCCCTGCTCGATTGTATGGTCGCAAAGCCAGTGGGGGGCAAGTCGAACTACTGGTGGAACGCGTGGTAGGGGAGGGGGCATTTCTCGCGCACATCAAAGCGAGTAAATCACCCCAGCCAGGCGGTGTGATTCACTTAGACGAAGGGTGGCGCATTCATATTCTTGGCCGTGAAGACGATTTATATCAATGTTCGGTCGAAGGCGATGTAGATGTCATGTTGCAGTCGATAGGTCATATTCCTTTGCCACCCTATATTACCCGTACCGATGAAACGTTAGATTTAGAGCGCTATCAAACCGTTTATGCACGACACAGTGGATCTGTTGCCGCACCCACAGCAGGCTTGCATTTTGATGACGTTGTTTTAGCGCAACTCAAAGCACGCGGTGTGGGTATCGCCTACTCTACGTTGCATGTCGGGGCCGGCACCTTTCGACCTGTGCGCTGTGATTCCATTCTCGATCACAAAATGCACAATGAACGATTTACTGTGTCAGATACCCTTTGCCAAGCTGTTCATGCAACGCGCGCTGCTGGCAGGCGCGTGATTGCGGTGGGGACAACTGCATTGCGTAGTTTGGAAAGTGCAGTCCTTGATGGCGAATTGCGGGCATGTAGCGGCGACACTGATATTTTTATATCGCCTGGTTACACGTTTAAAATTTGTGATGGGCTTATTACCAACTTTCATTTGCCAGAATCAACGTTGCTCATGCTGGTCTCGGCCTTTATTGGGCATCAGGAGGCCATGGCGTTGTACAAAGTCGCCATTGAGCAGCGCTACCGATTTTTTAGTTACGGAGACGCAAGTTTATTACTATGATCATTCCAATATTGACAACCGATGCGGGGCGCTGCTTAACCGTGGCCAATTGGCAGGAGGTTGGTGTGCAACTGGTTTGCTATCAGCTCACATCTTTACTCATGAAGCCTGGTCTTGACTTTTTAATCGAATTATCCGATTTTTCTGCATACACGGGTTGGCCTGGCGCATTCGTATTAAACGCATCCATGCCTAAGATAGATGACGCCGGCGGGTACACGCTGCGCTCAAGCTATGACGGGAGCCGCTGTCGGTATACGATGAACACACTGTTTAAATTGATAAGCCGACTCAATCCGCCATTTGTTGTTTTGCCACAGGGTGCCAACCAACAAAATCCATCGGCTTGGTTATCATTGCCTAGCGGCGTGTTCCCTTTTTTTTCACCAATGGACATGCCTAGCCGAGCAGCGACAAGACCCTATGGCATTCACTTGCATTATGACGGCATCACTGCATTTTCCTCGTTGCTAAAACAGATATCGGAATACGATGAGTACATTTGTTATGTTTCGGGCGAGTTAAACGCACCCCAACTGCAAACATTAGCGCAAATGGGTATGCCCTATTTAGAATCAGACATGCCGTCTCGTGATGCATGCCAGGGCACGGTTTATCATCACAATAAAATATACTCGCTACAGGATGAGGCGCAGGCGTTTCAATTAGACCCAATTGATCCCGTTTGCCACTGCCCAACTTGCAGTCAAAAACTGACGCGTGCTTATTTGCACCATTTGCTGGAGCATACCCCTTTGTTATGTCAGCGATTTTTGATCCAACATAATATATATTATTCTCAGACTTCATTTACGCCAGGATAAAATACCGATATCATGTGACCCAATGATATGATGCAATCTAAACCTCAAATAAGCCTAGGAGTTACACATGAGTTTTTTAGTCAGTGATGCAATGGCCGCAGCAGGTGCTGCATTACCCGCGCAGGGCGATGGAACATTTTCATTGGTGATGGTCCTTGCAATCTTTGTGTTGTTTTATTTTATGTTGATTCGCCCACAAAACAAGCGAGCAAAGGAGCACCGGGAGTTGATTGGTCAATTGAAAAAAGGCGACGAAGTGATTACCTCTAGTGGCGTGTTGGCGAAAGTTGTGAGCATCGGTGAACAATACATCAAAGTAAGCATTGCAGATGGCGTTGATATCAGCATGCAACGCAGTGCAGTCAATACCGTATTGCCCAAGGGCACCCTTAAATCTTTGTAAGCGAGCCAGACGTACATGCAAAACAAATACCCATTATGGAAGAATTTAATGCTGATCGCGCTCGCGTTGATTGGTTTGGTTTATGCCCTCCCTAATTTATTCAGCGAAGACCCGGTTCTGCAAATCTCTTCGCAGTTACCAGGCGTGCCTGAAAAATTAGAAGAGAATGTCCGCGCATTGCTGGATGCAGCCCAGATAAAATATCGCGGAATATCGGCAAACGATGCGTATGTGAATGTGCAGTTTTCGTCAACTGATACACAACTGCTTGCACGTGATATCGTTAAAAACGGATTGGGCTCGCACTACACGGTCGCATTGAATCTTGCGCCATCAACCCCCAACTGGTTAAGAAAGCTTCGAGCTGAGCCGATGAAGCAAGGGTTGGATTTGCGAGGCGGCGTGCATTTTCTTTTAGACGTGGATGTGGATAGTGTGATTCACCGTCGGTATGACGGATTAACCAAAACGATTGGACAGGAACTGCGAGAATCAGGTATTCGTTATGCTGGCATACGTTATATTACGGACAAAGGGATTGATGTGCGGTTTCGTACGGTGGATGCTCGAAATGACGCATTGGCTCATTTAGAGCAAAAAATTCCAAGCTTGGAATTTCACAAATCAAACGGTTCGCTTGCGGTGAGTGCGTCATTGTCAGCTACCGAATTAAACACCATTCGTCAAAATACTATTGAGCAAACGATGAGTATTTTACGTAATCGAGTGAATGAGCTGGGCGTTGGCGAGGCTGTTGTTCAACAACAAGGCGCCACTCGCGTTTCGGTTGATTTACCCGGGATTCAAGATGCGGCGCGTGCGAAACAAATATTAGGAGGCACGGCTACATTGCAATTCCATCTAGTAGATTCAGACAATAATCCAGAGATTGCCAAGCAAACCGGTGCAGTCCCCATCAGCAGCAAACTATACATGATGGACGGCCGTCCCATATTATTGAAACGCCAAGTGGTTTTAAGTGGAGACTCGATCACCAGTGCGACATCGAGCTTTGACCAACAAACGGCAAGCCCTGACGTGCAAATACAATTAGGTGGCGGTGGTGAATCATTTTTCACAAAAATAACGCGTGAGAGCATTGGAAAGCGGATGGCCATTGTGTATGTCGAAAGCAAAACCATTGTGAAGACGGTTAATGGGAAACCAATACGCACCACCGAAAGAGAGGAGCGAGTGATTAGCGCGCCTGTCATTCAGAATGCATTGGGCAATAACTTTCAAATCACCGGGTTAAGCGATAGTAAAGAAGCCAGTGATTTAGCGCTTTTGTTACGTGCGGGTGCATTGCCTGCGGCCATTTATCCAGTTGAGGAACGAACCGTCGGGCCAACATTGGGTAAAGAAAACATTCAACGCGGGATGATTTCCCTTGAAGTAGGCATGGGGTTAATTTTAGTATTGATGATATTGTACTATCGATTTTTTGGCGTGGTTGCCAATGTAGCGCTGGTACTGAATTTGATACTGCTCTGTGCCTTGCTCTCCCTGATCGGTGCAACGCTTACACTGCCAGGCATTGCCGGTATTGTATTGACGGTCGGGATGGCGGTCGACGCCAACGTGTTAATTTACGAACGAATCCGCGAAGAGCTCCGCCATGGGCTATCGCCACAAGCGGCTATTTACGCAGGCTACGAGCGAGCATTTGCAACCATTATGGATGCGAACATTACTACCTTGATTGTGGCGATAGTGTTGTTTTCAGTAGGAACGGGACCTGTCCGTGGATTTGCTGTGACCTTGTCTCTCGGCTTGTTGACGTCCATGTTAACAGGGGTTACCTACACGCGTGCCATTGTAAATGCATTTTACGGTGGTCGAAACATACAAAAATTATCAATCGGAATTTAAAGCGAGGCATTGATGGAATTTTTTAATCCCAACTCAAATGTAGACTTTATGGGGGCACGAAAGTGGACCGCATTGTTGTCTATCTTAATTTTCTTGGTATCCATTACCGCGTTGTTGATCAATGGGCTGAAGTGGGGACTGGATTTTACTGGTGGCACACAAATCCAAGTAGCATACCCCGCTGCTGCTAATTTAGAAAGCATTCGCGAACAGTTGTTCCAAGTCGGTTTTAAAGAAGCCCAGGTCGTCAGTTATGGCACGTCTAAAGATGTTTTAATCAGTATTGCCCCTCGGAGTCAGATGGATCAGGGGTTGCAGGTTGAACAAGTCATGGATGCTTTGCCCGGTGCTACGAAGTTGGGCGTAGAGTTTGTAGGCCCGCAGGTGGGAAAAGAGTTGGCAACGAAAGGGGCTTTAGCGATCCTTGTTTCGTTATTGGCTACCATGATATATATTGCCATGCGGTTTGAATACCGACTTGCGTTTAGTTCAGCCATTGCGCTCATTCATGATCCCGTGTTGATTCTAGGGATATTCGCGATGTTTCACATTGAATTTAATTTAACAGCCTTGGCTGGCCTATTGGCAGTGATTGGTTATTCATTAAATGACACCATTGTGGTATTTGACCGTGTACGTGAAAATTTCATTAAAATTAGACGTGGAACATCCATTGAGATCATGAATACGTCTATTAATCAAACATTGTCCAGAACCATCATGACCTCCGTGCTCACCCTGTTTGTAGTGGTTTCGCTCTTTGTATATGGAGGCGAAAGCATTCATGGGTTTGCATTGGCATTGATCATTGGTATTGTCGTGGGAACGTATTCGTCTATTTACGTTGCTGGTGCATTGGCTGTGGTGATGGGCTTGGACAGGAAAGATTTCCTGCCTAACCAACGCAAGGAAATTGACGCTCGTCCATGAGCGAAATGATTTATTTTAACTCCCACTCGGGAGTTAAAATAAATGGTCTACTTTTGCAGCAATAATAAAATCATTGTGAGAAAGTCCATTGAGCGCGTGCGTTGTAAAGAGCACGTTGCAATAATTATACCCCAATTCTAGGTCGGGGTGATGATTTTCAATGTTCGCGATCCAAGCAATCGCATTCACAAAGGCCATGGTTTCATAGAAATTTTTGAATGAAAATCTTTTTTTAATGGCTTGAGAATCCCGTTCAATCTGCCATCCATCCGATAATTGTGGCATTAAATGTTTGACTTGCTCAGACGTTAAAGCGGCACCGATCCCTTCACAGGATTGACAGTGTTTACTGCTTAAATCACTTTTCATCTTGAACCTCTTTTTAATGTAATGGATAATGCATCCAGGAAACGGTTGTTTTGTTCTTCTGTGCCAATGGTTACTCGTAAATAATGCTTTAACCCATACGGATGCAGTGGACGAACGATGATGCCATGTTCTTGTAATGCATTATAGACAGGCATGCTATCGGTTCCACAATCCATAGTAATAAAGTTAGTGGCCATCGTTGGATTATTGTGTGTCAGCCCCAATGTGTTTAAACCCGCTTGCATTTGCTTTAATCCATGGCCTGTCATCTCAATGGTTTGTGCGATAAAATCGTCATCATCGAGCGCCGCGTCTGCAGCAATCATAGCGGCTATATTCACCACAAAAGGCAGTTGAATGCGGTATAACAAAGCGGTAATTTGTGGATGTGCAATCGCATAGCCTAATCTCAAACTTGCAAGTCCATAGGCTTTAGAAAACGTGCGTGTAATCACCAAGTTGGGGTACGTGCTTAATAACGAAATGGAGAACGCTTGCCGATGGTTATGATCAAATTCACAATAGGCTTCATCCAGAACTAGGATAGTGGATACTGGAATCGCTTTTAAAAGACGTTCAATATCTGAATCATTAACCCGTAAACCGGTAGGATTGTTTGGATTGGCGATAAAAACAAGGGCCGTTTTGTCATCACATGCAGCAATCATGGCATCAATATCGACGGCCCAATTGCCATAAACAACTGTGCTCACGACGGGTATGCCCAATGTTTTCGCCTGAATGGCATACGAACTAAAAGCGTAATCATGTGTGATGACATGACGCCCCGTGTGCAATGCAAAGCAGGTCAGTAATAAGCAAAACAATGAGTCTGATCCGTTGCCCAGGGTCACCATGGGCGCGTCTACGCCTAATTTTACAGCTAACTTTTCCCGAAGGGGATGATTGATTGACATTGGGTAAGTTGCTATTTTATGACCTGTCAAGTGAGATAATGCTTCTATCACAAGAGGACTGCAGCCTAAGGGATTCTCATTGCTAGCGAGTTTAATGATGTTCGTCAGGCTTTTCTCATGCGACAGTGCATCTGCTGATTTTCCCGGAATATAGGGGATGAGGGTTCGAATACCCGCATGGGGGAGTGCATCGTAATCGCAAGGCATGATGTTCTCCAAAAAAATCTCTTAAATCGCGTACTATCTCATCATCGAACCACGACTAAGAAATAGTACAACCTGCTTTAGGTGACGCGATCTTCATCAGGCTAAATTATTTTATTAGCGCCGTCAAGTAAGATATACCTCCAGATCAGGGTTATTGTTCTTAAGTATTTGAATCCAGTAGGTTCAACATGACGACCTCGTCCACATGATTCAACGGGTTAAGAGCTCGACCCTCTTTAAAAAAATGCGAGTGACGTTGCGATGAAGGCGTTATTTTTATAGTCTCTTCTGTTTCACCGACTTTTATATCAGACACCATGGGGGTTGAAACCACTTGATAGGATAGTTCAGGCCGTAATGCATATTCCGTACCCATCTGTAGCACCGACACAAAAAATAACTCCTGCGTTAATTGTGCTTTCTCAGCCTCCGAACAACTGAAATAAAATTGTCCAAATTTTTCCATGTTTTGCGCGTCGGTAAGGGGCACTGTCGGCTCAATGCCCAATGACACCATTGTCTGCTCTTGGATTCTTCTGTCCAATAAAAAAAGAAGCTCCGGTATTTTCTGAGAAGCAAAAATTAACGACTTGGCTTGGCTTTTACTAAAGTTTATTTCTCCCTGGATCCCACTCACAACGCTCGTTTGTTTGCTCCCATTCACTTCTGTATCTCTGTTCCTTTCTAAAAAAAAGAGAGATTCGAGCATTTTTTGCACTTCACCGTGTGAATTCTTCAGACAAAACCAATGCGATAGCTCGGCAGCATTCATGCCTGCGGCTCTTATTTCTTGGGCGGAGCTTAGTAGTTGAATGAATTCTATTGCAACATTTGAGACGGATGGGTCAGCGACACAGATCTCTGCACGCATATTGAGATGTGGAATCCAGGTGGTTAACCATGCTTGCTGATTTGCAAGGATTGGAGCGTGATGAAAATAGGGCAATAGCGAGCCATCTGAGGTTAAGAACCGCTGGATAATGATTGATTCGTGCACATAATGGCTTAAAGACGCCAGAACATTCATCTGATCCGCCTCGTATTCCATCAATGGGGCTATTGATGCAGGATTTTTATCACACAAGCCAGTTACCAGTGCACGCACAGCGAGAAGTTGCAGGAGCCGGTGATTCGATATATGATGCTCGCCCATTCCTGCCTGCACGGTTGCCTCGTCAAATAAAAAGAATAACTCACTCAGATCCATGGTGCTGGTTGGCCCCCAAACCATGGTGGTGCCTAATACAATGATCCAGTCAGCAAATATCTCGATGACAGGAACCAGTTTAGGTGCACGGTGAGACAAATCCAATGCGTCAACGATCCATTCTGTTGCTCGCGCTGCTGTTGCTTGTTCCACGCTGGTATATAGACCGCGATCTTTTTGTTCATGATCATGAAACTCGATCAGAAAACTCGCTATCTCTCGTAAAAATACATCTATCTCACTGTGTGAATTGATCAAGTCGAGTTGCTTCGTTAGTACATGCATAGCACGTACTTTGAGCTCTAATGCATGGTAAAATGTATGGTGTTGTAAATGATGCCGTTTCGCTTGCGTCACGAATACTGGCGCATGTTGAACGCGAAGACCTTGCATGACGGTCTGAATGCTTTGATACACCCCAGACTGTACATCCCGATTATTTCTAAGGAAGTACGCATCCATTTGCAAGGATACTCCCACTGGCAATTGATGCAACTTATCCCAGGAGGCAATCACCGTATCGACATGTTCCGCTTTCAATGAAAGCGCCCGGCCCTCCTTGTGACACAGCATCTTGAGCTGTGCGAGTAAAGCCAAGCAGGATGTCTCGTTTTCAGACCATAACACGAAAAAAAAATCCAGAGACGTAGGCTTGAGGCCCCAGCTCTGATCCGTCTTCTCATTGATAAGTGTCGCTATGCTGAGCCTCTCTTCATCGGTCACCAAAACTTTGTCTTCATGCAAACATTGACGGCTTAAACCACTACCCATACCCCCCCCCACAGAAAAATGACCAAATAAAGAACATGATAGCACAAAACCCCTTCATGTCATGATTTTATTTCAACTGCTTACATTGATTTGAGCCAGATACCCCCAATGTGCATCCCATATAAGATGTTTTAATCTTGCGCTCTGCCTCAGTACAGACAGAATTGGGTTAATCGACGATCCTTTGTAAGCTAAAACCACCATGTTAGCAGTCCCTTTAACGGGCATCACTATCGTACAATGCTGAAAATGGACGCGAATGAGGTTGAAAATAGGCCATTGCTCTTCTACGTTCGCTAGATTAACGGCCAGCACTCCCCCTGGTAGCAGCACTTCACGACAATATTTAAAAAAATCAGCACTGTTACAGTGTCTAGGGAAGAAGTGTGCGTTAAATAGATCTATCATCATGTGTTGATAGCGCGAATCCGTGTGCTGTAGAAAAAAAAGGGCTTCTTGATGGATTACGCGCAAATCGCGGATGCGCGAGGTCATAAAATAGGTGTGTGCCATCTCAATCACATGCAGGGATTGCTCCACCACATCCAGTTGAAACCCTTCTAAGTAAGGTGCTAATGCATGGGCCGCTCCGGCACCACCCAGTCCTAGCAGACAACTGTCGCCAGGGCATGTTTTTGCAGCAAAAATCAATGGCTGGACGTATTGGAGCACCGAGCGTTCAGGATGGCGCCGATTGATCACGGTTTGCAATGCATCACTGCCTAACGTAAGCCAACGGTACACCATATTTTGATGGACTTTTGCGTCGAACATGTCTCGATGAATACACCGGCCTGCAAATGTTTTCCATCTCATGATTGCTGAAACGGGTACATGCTGCCTAACGCCAAGATCTCAGTGAGTGCATCCAGCGCTGTAAAACACTCATTGATCAAGTCGGGATCATCCAAATTTTTTGCATGGAGCTCTGTTCGATAATGCGTCATGACCCACCTATCTAGAGTATCTAATAATACATCGTTCACCAATACGCCCGGATGCATGGCGGATAATTGGGCATCATT